>JABJQE010000104.1 GCA_018663565.1 Phycisphaerae bacterium | reverse complement strand
GAACATCAATCTCCAATCGAAATGCTCCAATATTATCTACCGGAAAACGTGCGGGTTCCATCGCTTCATAGACCCGAAACGGCGCCCTCCGAATGACATGTGGATTGACATCCCCCTTGAACCGCTCTGTTCGGCTCTCAAGCCCCGTGTTCTCTTCCACCGGTACTTCATGCAATCGAAACCATCGCTGCGGAAACAACTGGCCACCCTCGAGCCGAAGCGATACTGGGCCGGATGCACCACGCACCATCACATGCACGCTAGCCGTCCCGCCACGCGGCACATCAAGCCGGGAACCACGCAGCTCAATGCCTGCGCGGTCTGGGTAGAGCGGTTCCAGTTCGTCTACGACAGACACATCGAGCGTTGCCAATATGACTGCGAGAATCAACACACTCATGCTCCGATGCTACTCTGCTCGGATGACCACCGCACTTTCAGGATTGATACGCCATCTGACCTTCGGGCACTTTTCAGCTCGGGCGATCCGGCGGTCACTCTCAAAGTCGCTACCACACCCACCTCTAAGCCTTCATCGGGAAGATCGAATCGCTGTCATGCGATCTATTTCGTGGAAGACAGGAGAGATCATGGTGTCGGATCAGATGCGAGTTATTGATCCACCGTCTCGTGGCCACCTTGAATGGAGCGCCTGGATCCTCGCTGCCTATCAGGTCCTACGTCCCCACTTCAAGAGCGATGAAGAGGCGATTGAGTATCTCGGTGAAGCATCACTACGCGGCTTTGATACCCGCATGCTGAGATTTGGCGTGTGGCTGCTACTCCGAAGTTGCCGTGGCAATACTGGCCGGGCCAAAGCAGCACTTGGTGCCATGTTGACCCAGTACGGCGCTTCGTTCAACTGGCAGGCGATTGAAAAGAGTGACGAAGTAGAAATGCAAGTCCACCGCTGCTTCTATGTCGATTTCTTCCGATCCCACGATCTTCCGCTGCTCACAACAGTCCTATGCAGACTGGACAAACTGTGGTTCGATCGCATTGATCCGAAGAAGCACGGGTTACGATTTGACTATGACCGATATGAGACGATGTCACGCGGCGCAGAACGATGCTTGTTTCCAGTTGTTCGAGTGACTGTTGAAGCATCGAAGTAACAATGATATGTCTCCGTATTCCTGCCTTTGGGAGCGGCGACACGTCCTTCTCCAGCGACTCGCCAAAGCGGACCATAGCAGTGTCTAACTCAAAGTCCATCTGCAGGCCCAGCCAGAATGTTGCTGGTCGCCGAGGAACAACGAGAGACAAATAGTCGTATCCGCAGTGACCCGCCGAGTGCCTTGTTTTGATACCTACAAAGCTCCGAATCCAAGCAGAGGTAAAATCTGCCCCATACATCCAATATGACAACACCAGTTTGCCCTTGCCAACAGCGGAGCAACATGGCATCATTGATAGCGGGAGCAACAACCCGCTCCCTCAGGAGGTGCATAATGCCCACTGTCTCCTGGCTTCTCTCCAAACGTAGTCCCGAACCCATCGCCGCTTGCGGGGTCGATGACACAGTGCTCAATGCTGCTGTACTCATGAATGAACGAGGAATTGGTTCCGTCGCCATCTTGGATGGTGATCGACTCGCTGGAATCTTTACCGAGCGTGACATCCTGCGGCGTGTTGTTGCAGCAGGACTCGACCCGGCCACAACACAGCTTGCTGATGTCATGTCGTCGCCCGTCACCGTGGCGGCTACCAATACGCCGCTCTCACTGCTCGCCACCATCATGCGAGACGCGCACATTCGCCACATCCCAGTCGTCGAATCCAACGTACCCGTTGCAATGATTTCAATTGGCGATCTCAACAAGGCGCATGCAGACGAGCAAGATGAAACGATTCACGCGCTCGAGGCCTATGTGAGTATCAGATAACGAGCGGATCACTCAGCCCGAACGTGCGCCTCAAACTTGGCCATCTGTGATCTGATCTCTTCTTCGCTGGCGGACAGTCCCTTCTCAGCGAGATCTGCGAGCGCTTGCTGCACGACATCATCGTCGCCGGGTTCTCGCATGTCCGCTTTCACAAGCGTCATGGCGTAGGCATTCGCTTCGTCGCCAGCGAGCCCCATTTGCTCAGCCACCCAAAGACCAAGCATCTTGTCGCGACGGGCATGGACACGGAACTCTTGGTCCTGTTCCCTGGCGAATTTTTCTTCCTGACCACGTTCTCTATCACTGAATCCAGACATATTGGTTACTCCGTTGGGACCGCGTCTTTCGGGGGAGCCTTAGTGTACACCGCCGCCCCGATGGCCAGTCATGGGCCATCGGGGCAGCGGCTGGTTGAGAAGGAGCCAATTGTGAGGTCAGTCACAGGGCGTGCAGCTCACAAAGTCAACATAGAACAGCCAGGCATCGCTCCATTCATCGAGGTTGGTTCCGGATGCAGCCCAATCTTGCAAGGCCTGGGCAATGCACTCTGCGTTGAACGAGATACACACGATGGGGTAGTCGCACGGCCTAGCTTGAGCGACCTCCTCGAAGGGCCATCCGGACATCAAGAGGTCGCCATCAACACAAACTGTGGTCGAAACCGCGTTGTTGATCGCCGCATTCTGATTGTACCCGTTAGTCCAACCGGACTGAAACACATGAACCTCGTGTACATCAAATGGCGCCTGGATACATGCAGTGATATTTCCATAGGCATCAACACACGCTGTGCCCTGATCGAGCATCTCCAGCACATCCCCAGCAGTCAACTTGAAGCCCTGGGCGTAGAGGGGCTCGGTCGTGGAAGGCAAGAACGCTGGCCACTCGCAGCGTGGCTCATCCGGCGTCCACTCCCAGCCCAAGTTACAGGCGGGGCCTGAATCACACACATTCGGCGGGAAGTTCATCGTGCACATGCCAATATGATGATTGCCTGGGCCAGGGGGCACGGTATCACCAGGGCCGCCATACGTGCCGCCTCCGCCAAAGATGATGGGACCAACTCCACCGCCGCCCGGAGTTCCGATCGATGTCACGGTGGTACCGGGAATGCCCGGAATACGATGGATCCGTCCGGCTTTTGCGGATGAACCACTTGCGTGGCCACCTGTGAGCCCTGCTGCGATACACATCGCCGCGAGTGCGACCGTCTGTCCAATATGATTCCTTCGCGATGACGTTTGTGTTGTATACATGACAAACTCCTGTGTTTCGTTGCCCATAGAGGCGAGGGCTACAACAGTCATCCGCAACAGATTGTTGGAAACTCGCTCTATACTTGGCTGCAACACCGTGAACACACCAGAGAACCAACCTCGAGACCCCGACACCCCCACTGATGCCATCGTTGGCGAGGTCTACAACGAACTTCGCCGCATCGCGCAGAAGGCCATGAACGAGGAGCGGGCCGGACACACGCTGCAGGCGACGGCGCTCGTCAACGAGGTCTACCTTCGACTCGATGCGTCGGGCCGCCAATGGCACTCTCGTGGCCACTTTTTTGCAGCTGCCTCAGAGTCCATTCGGCGAATCTTGATCGATCACGCTCGTGGCAAAGACGCCGCCAAACGCGGGGGCGGCCGCGGACGCGTACCGCTGGAAGATTCGCTGGCCGTGGCTGGTGGAACTGATGGCGTAGATATTGTCGACTTGGATAAGGCACTAGTAGAACTGGAAGAGATGGACCCACGGATGGCCAAAGTGGTCGAACTTCGGTTTTTCGGAGGACTTGAAGTGTCCGAAGTCGCAGAAGTACTTGGGTTTTCCAAACGAACCATTGAAGGCGACTGGACGGCCGCCCGTGCTTGGTTGCGGTCACGATTAGACGGATGAAAGCGGAGCAGTGGCGGCGAACCCGCGAGATATTCGAAGCCGCACGACTACAAACCGAAAACCTACGCGCCGCATTTCTTGATATGCAGTGCGGCAACGACGCAGTGCTTCGAGAAGCCGTCGAAACACTCCTCAAACACGATCAACCAGACACATTTCTCGAAGCCCCCGCAATGGGCGAAGGGTTTCGCGTAGACGAGGCCGCAACGACGCACCATCCTGAAACTCGCCAGGCGGAACCCTCGCCACTCAACGAAACAATTCCAGGCTTTCGGCTCATTCGCCTCATCGGCCGGGGAAGCGACGGCGTGGTCTACGAAGCAGAGCAAGAACGCCCACGCCGCGCGGTTGCCATCAAGGTGCTCGCCGACGCCGTCGCCGATGAACAACGTCGGCAGCGGTTTGAACGCGAAGCGGAGACTCTTGCAGAAATTGACCATGCCGCTGTTGCTCGCGTTCTGGCAGCGGGCGAACTCGACGACGGGCGACCCTGGATGGCAATGGAACTTGTCGAGGGCATTGCGCTGACTCGGTGGATCGAAAACCACACCCCGCCGCTTGCCAATCGCGTATCACTCCTCGCCACAATCGCAGAAGGCGTCCAAGCGGCGCATGCGATCGGAATTGTGCACCGTGATCTCAAGCCTGGAAACATCCTGGTAACTGAAACAGGGCACCCAAAGATCCTCGACTTTGGCATCGCACGAGGCGGCGGTACCGAGCACACGCTCGTCACACAAGAAGGCACCATCATGGGAACGGTGCCATGGATGAGCCCTGAGCAAGTTGCAGGCCACGGCAACATCGCTGCCGCAAGTGATGTCTATGCACTTGGCGTCCTGCTGTACCAGAGCCTCAGTGGCAAGCTCCCATACGAATTGCCTGCTGGTAATCTCGCAGCGGCGGCCCACATCATCAGTCACCAACAAGCCGCTGCAATCACAGCCCCGAAAGACCTCCGCACAATCATCAATCATGCCATGGAGAAGGATTCCTCCCGCCGCTATCAAGATGCTGGCGAACTCGGCAAGGATCTCCGACGGTTCCTCAATCACCAAACTATTTCTGCTCGCCCACCTTCGACTTCTTACAAAGTGCAGCAACTGATACGACGGAGTCCGCTTGCAACCACACTCGTTGCACTGTTGATAGTGGGTAGCGCCGCGCTGGGCATCGTGATCGCAATCTCGACCGGCCAAACGCGTGTCGCCTTGCACGACGCCGCACTCGCATCCACTCAACAACAACACGCCGAGTACCGCGCTGCCATTCAGCAAGCCGATGCGGCCATCAAGCGAGGTGACGCAAATGCTGCGGCAGCAGTCCTTCTTGGATGCAGGGAAGAACTCCGCCATTGGGAATGGGGACGGCTATGGAATCAGGTCCAGAAGAACCATTTCATGATGGCCGCCCATCCACGCGGCGACGCAGTTGTTGGGGACACGGGCGAAGTACTAGCAATCACCGATCGCGGGATCGTTGAGGCCGCCACGGGAACGGCTTTGCTCGACCTTCCATCGAACTGGTTTCATGCTCGTCTCCTTGACAAGCAGGCCGCTGCTGTTGTCACCAATGACAACAAACTCCTTCTCATTCAAGCGGGAGAGCCACACAGAACGCTTGCAAATGACTTCCCCTCACCTCACATCGCCGCCATCCAAGTCGATCCAACACGAACCACTATCGCGCTGGCCATCACGCCAGCACTCGATCCTATGAACCCGGTGTCATTCAGTACGCCAACCCGGGTCGTCATGATTGATCTTTCTTCCGGATCGCTCCTACTCGATGACATGCTCGGGGATCGCATGCTCGATACGAATGCAGCGTTGGCCGTATCAAGTGGCGGTCGAGTCGTTGCAGCATGCGACATCGGTGGCGGGCTGACGGTATGGACCCTCGATACGCCCCAATCCAAACGACGGATTCACATCACACAAATCCCTTCAAGCGTGTCGATCTCGAATGACGGAAATTTGCTTGCAGTAGGCACCGCGGGCGGAGGCACGTCAAATGCCTGGCTTCTGGATACGAACGATCTATCGCCACGGAGTGATCTGCCAATCATCTCGCATGAACGCGGCATTGTCGGCGTTTCACTCGCAGCCGATGGCAGCGCCATGGCAAGCCTCGATGCCGGGGGGATGCTTACTGTCACTCCGCTCGCTCAAACCGGTTCGTCATGGACCACCGCTGCACATCCAAACCAAGCGGGCCGAACCGTCCGTTTTTCTCCTGATGGCACATGGATCCTGACTCGCGAAGCGGATGGCGATCTCAAGCGATGGCAGACAATCGGCCACAACACAGAAGTCGCCAAGTGGCTTGGACCGATTCAACTTGCACACTTCGAATCAGACGGAACAGTGCTCACCCAAACTGGCGACGCCATCCTGCGACGGCAATTTCCAAGCGGAGAAGTTCTATCACAATGGCGATCTGATGCAACCGCATTCGCTGATCTCTGCGTCGCGGCAAGCGGCAGCGGGGTTCACGTTGTCGGCGACCAAGCAGGACGCCTCACTGTCACCGATTCCCACCAGAAGATTGTTTGGTCAAGAGTCGTCCACCCCGGTCCAATTCAATCGGTTGCCATGTCATCGGATGGCCGCCGCGTGCTGTCCAACAGCATGACCGGGGCCATTCTGCTGCACGATGCTGCGAGCGGTGAGCAGCTCGCAGCAATACCTCCAACTGACACTTTCATCGCAGCGGTTGGTTTCATCGAGTCAGATCGGAGCATTGCGTTCATTGGGCTCGATGGCCGCGTACTGGTACTTCGAACTTCCAATCCGATCAGCCCGGACCACCAATTGGACCGCCGGGAATCTGAGTGAAGCTGCCTTCAGCTAGATGCATTAACCATGCGTGCCACAAGATTGCCATCGACTCGTCGAACGTGTGATTGGGCACAGCAACCATAACGCCCCCCGGATCACCCGGATCACCAGGCAAATTTGGATAGAACGAAATCTGCCAGCAACCATCTGGGTCTTGTTCATACACGATCATGTGCACGGAGCCATCAGCTCGGACAATGATCAAGAGGAACAAGCCATTGCCAAGGGGAATCAGTTGACGTGTATCGTCCTCGAGTTCGGTGATATCCTGGCATGGGGAAGGCCGGAAGCTTGTCCCAAGTTCACCATTGCCATCTTCACTGGTTGCTTCGATGGACTCCCAAATCTCCTCTTCGGTGGCCCACACGAAACCGCCCCAACTCCAACCGCCAGAATTGCCCGGCGCCATGGCGGACATCAATGCCACTCCGTTGGGTACCGGAGACTCCGGGTAATTGATATTGAGAACCGTGAGCACCGCCCACTTGGTGTAATCGATTTGGCCCGTAACCGGATCAATATCGGAGATCATGTGCAAATTGATCTGAACGCGCGGATCGTCACCACTACCGCGAAGCGGAAGCGATGCCGCCCCGATGGGCGAATTATCAAGAATCCAGGCCGACTGAACCCGCGCTGTTCCATCGCCCTGAGAAGTGGCGATACCCTCGAGCGTGAGGGATGGATTGTCACTGATGACCACCGAAAACGCTCCGGCGCTCGCCAAGACGTCCAAGAAGGCGACACAGATGAGTGCTGAAAGACTCGTTCGTAGATTCATTCGCATCGTAAGACCCTCTCAATGCCCCTCTCAGTCTACAAGCGTGAAGGCACGTGACAACCCGCAACAAATCATTCGAATAGAAATGTGGGCTGGATCCTGACTAATTCACAATTCAACACTCGTTGATCCCCACTGAGCAGGGGCATCATACGGATCAAACCCGAGAATCCCGCCTCTCCTGAACAGGACACATATTACCTCTTATAGGCGATTCTCTTTCTTGGCGACGTATTCGACTGTGACGGCGGCATGCGAACCTGCATCAACTGAGCGGCTACCTGCTGGTAGGCTTGCACCTATGAACGCCGACCCCACCACCGCCATCGACTCCGCTGCCCATCGCGACTGCGCAGTGTCGCTCTTCAACTACACATGGACCCTGCTGAACAAGATAGATCGCACATCTGAGGAGTCCAATGAGATGGTCCGCTCCGCCTACGCGAGCCGCTGGCACTGGGGCGTCGTAGGCGAACCGATCAACTTCGCTCGCGGCGAGTGGCAGATCAGCAGATGCTGCGCTGAGGCAGGGCAAGCCGAGGCCGCCTTGCACCACGCGCAGCTATATTTCGACGCATGCACACGTGATGACTACGGCCCGTTTGATCTCGCATTTGCCCACGAAGGCATGGCCAGAGCATTGCGGATCGCTGATCGCAAAGATGAGGCCTCCAGTCATATCGAGAAGGCCCGCCTCATCGGCGCAGGGATCAAGAAGGATGAGGATCGAGCGTGGCTCGAAGACAACCTAACTGGGATGTAGGGGGTCAGGCCCGGCAGCGAATACATGCCGAATTTCCTTTCCTGCCACGGGCAGCATGCCCTTCCAGACCGGGTCGAGACCCCTCCGCCTCGGCCCGATCTTGAAGGACTGCTGCGCCTTGTCGCCTGAACCGCTCGGTGGTGGCTGTGTGGGATACACGCACAGCAGCCACCCCACTCATGGTGAGGCAAATACAAGGCAGCGGCTCGGATTTCTCCTCGCACATCCCCGTTCGCAGGCTTGAGAGTTCGGTTCCGCCAAACTGCCGCGATCAATACGGCTGCTCGGCAGACCTCAAAAGTCCATGGTCAACCCGGCATAGGCCTTGAAGTCATTGGAGCCATTTCCTCCACTTGGCCTCGAGTCATAAATGCTTCGCACGCCAAGCGAAAAAGCCCACGGTGTGTCGCTGCCTAGCTTCAGTTTCCAATCCGCCTGAATGGTCGCGAGATAATTGCCCCAATCCACCGGATCGGGAGCGATTGACATAAGTCCAATCAACGACTGGCGATCATTGATCTTCCAGTTCGTATTGAGTTCAAAGAGCAACTGGGGTGTGATCGTTCCGGTTTTGTACTGCCATGTCACACCACCACCGCTCTTCAGTGTCATCGTCAAGTCATCTTCTTCGTACCACTTATAGCCAACACCAGCGTAGGGACTCACACGATGCCCCCAACTTTCAAACTGATCGTATTGCCAGGTGCCCTGCGCAAAGTACAGCCACCTGCTCTCCTTGATGTACCACTCCTGCGTACCCCGAACCAAAATATCATTGTCGAGAGTCGCCCCCTTGGACTGATTCCAATACCAAGTGCCCGCCAATTCTGTTTTGCCCGAGTCATCCTTTCGGCGCAGCGAACCGCCTAGCCGAATATTGGACGCAGTGTTCGCCGCTCTACTTGTACTGGCTGCAAGAGAGATCGACCCCGTCCATGGATTCGGTTCATCCTCAGTCAGTTCGTCTGGACTCGGATCTTGAACAGCAACCGGTTCATCCGAGGATGACCTGTCATCTGATGCCGGGACTGGCGGATCGACGATTGTCAACGTGAGTCCCGCAGACTTCACCGAAATTTCACCCACAGTTGGCGTCGAGAGCGTGATCACGCCACCCGAATTCGAAACAAGTTCGCCGCTCAACCGGTCCCCGTTGGGCCAGGACACGACCGCATTCGGCAAATCACTTGCACAAACGGGACGAGCACACAAGAACAACACGATCGCCACCTTCATCACTACACGCATAAATTTGCTCGTCTCCAGAAATCAAGAGTTAGACCAGCCCAGGCCTTCAGGTCATTATGAGTAGACCCTGGACCTGGTGTGGAATCGTAAATAGCACAAAGGCCAAGGACAGCTGCCATACAAATCGTGTGCTGCATATGCGAAGGGTACCGATGCGAACAGAACAAGGGCGTGCTGATCGTTCATGATCAACACGCCCTTGACTGTATTTTCTCAGTGGCCCTTATGGCCCAATCATCACACCGCGATCAGTCATGACCGCCCGTGACGCATTGGTCAATCGTTGCCATCAGCATCGGCTTGCTGAGCCTGAGCAGCCATCATGGCCTTCATCTTGTCGCAGCCAGCCTTGCCCATCTTGTCACAGCCAGCCTTGCCCATCTTGTCGCAACCGCCAGCCTTCATCTTGTCGCAGCCAGCCTTACCCATCTTGTCGCAGCCGGCTGAACCCATCTTGGAACACGCCCCACCGGCGGACTTGTCACACGTACCGCCATTAAGCTTGGGGCACGAACCATCAGCCATCTTTGGGCAAGAGGCACAATCGGCGGGCGTACAGGCTCCAACTGAACCAGGAGCAGCCTTGGTGGAATTACCACAGCCAACGAGAAGAACCGCAGTAATAGACAACATCAAAATAGAACGAAACATAGTCAAAACTCCAAATATGTATATGCCTCACATGAGGCGATGAATGATCAGAACAATCGAACGAGATCTAATGAGAGATCCGCCGTGTTCAAATCAACCACACGCACTGCTGCGACAAGCGCGCAGTACTCCCCTGAGGATCTGGCGTCGGCATGTCGCGTTGCACCAGTTCGATCGGCAACAGGGCATCGAAATCGACCCGCAGCATCTGAAAGACAACTGCGTCGTCTAGGCGACTCTCCTCAAGAAGCACGGCCCACCGAGTCACAGGACAACTGCCCATCGTGCAGTCATCACACGGGGTAGTCGGCTCATCCTCACAGGGAAGTGGGGCGGCAGGACCGCCGCACGAGCGCCTCTTCATCATGCAGCACGACGTCATTTCGACCGCTCGCTCCATGGCCCGGCAGCACTGAGCCGCCTCGGCCGTCTGCTTGCACGGCTGAACTGCTTGAGTGCAGGAAGCGACGTCATCGGAACTGGCCACAACTGGGCAGCCAAGCCCTGGCATTGACACATGCATCACCATGCCTGCAATAAGCAGAATGGGCAGAACGAGTTGAGCTCGAGAGACAGATCGCATCAAACCGCAGTATAGCCCCAAATGGGCATGGAGGACCTTTAATTCAGGCAAGAATCAGGCAGTTCACTTGGGGCCACCCCTCTTGTCCACCCGAACGCCGATTGCAGGCTCATTCGCGTCAAGTTGATTGAGCGATTGAAGTTCATCCGCCAGGACAGGGTCGCCTTGCGGGTTGTACCGCTGCACCAGGCGAACCAGAAACGGTGAAAACATCGCAAACACCACCACAATGGCCAAGGCGATTGCGCCGGTCCACATGAAAGTCTCAACACGATGCACACCGCCATCGCGTTCTGCATACGCTCCGATTCGGCTCGTGCCGAATCCAAGAATGCCAATGGCCAGCAGCACTGCACCCTGCCATGTGGCCTGCTGACGCCGAGGAGCAAGCCTTGTAATGACCGCCATATACACCGGTGAGATCAACACTTCGCCCACGCTCATGAAGGCATACGCCCCAACAAAGGCCCACAGTCCGATGACCGGGGCAGTCTTCGCGCCTTCGGGAAT
>JABJQE010000011.1 GCA_018663565.1 Phycisphaerae bacterium | reverse complement strand
AGGTACGCAAGACCATCTATAGAAACAGTTGTTGACCTTCCCTGTGGGGCCTTCTCTAATGGAGCTTGTGCGGCCCCAGGTCGCCTATAGGAGAGAGGAACTCATGCGCTATATCTGTACTTCTATCGTGGGCGCTGCCTTGCTTAGCACCACGGGTACTGGGCTCGGGCAGACCATGGACTTCTTCCCGCAACAGGTGCTCACCTCACTCGACGGGGCCACCAACGGCTACTTCGGGTTCAGCGTGGCGATCGAAGGTGCTACGGCCGTGATCGGTGCGGACGGGGTCGATAGTGAAACCGGCACCGCCTACGTCTTTACCCGCGATGCCGGCGGAACCTGGAACCAGTTCCAAGAGATCTCCGATCCTGATGGAACGCAAGGCGACCTCTTTGGCTACAAGGTGGTGCTCGTCGGCGACATCGCCTTGATCGGGGCACCCGGAGTCGACAGCAACACGGGGAGCGTTCACGTCTTCGCCTCTGACGAAAGCGGAATCTGGATCCAGAGACAGGAACTCGTCGCTTCCGGTGGAGTACAGGGCGATTACTTCGGCCAGAGCATCGCGATCGACGGCGAGACCGCCATCATCGGAGCATGGGGCGTCGACGGTGTCACCGGCAGCGCCTATGTCTTCACTCGTGATGGAAGCGGTACTTGGAGCCAGGCGCAGAAACTCACCGCCTCCGATGGGGCGGCAGGTGATTACTTCGGCTGGAGCGTGGCGCTCGACGGTGACACAGCCGTAATCGGGGCATGGGGCACCCACAGTGAAACAGGTAGTGCCGTCATCTTCACTCGTGACGGGAGTGACGCTTGGAGCCAGGCGCAGGAACTTACCGCCTCCGATGCAGCGCAAGGCAGCGCGGTGGGCGTCAGCGTCGCGATCGACGGCACCACCGCCATGATCGGTGCCCCCGGAGCCAGCGACAACGCGGGCACCGCCTATCTCTTCACTCGTGATGCCGGCAACACTTGGAGCGAGGCCTGGGCGTTCACCGCTCCCGATGGAGCGAACAACGACTACTTCGGTGGAACGGTGGCGATCGACGGCGATACGGGCTTGATATCGGAACCCGGATTCAACGGCGAAGCGGGCAGCGTCCATGTTTTGGAACGCGATGCAGGCGGCATCTGGAACCTCGGACAGGAGCTCACTGCTCCCGACCAGTCGCAAAACGCCAACTTCGGCTTCAGCATCGCGATCGACGGCGATACCGTCATGATCGGAGCGAACGAGGCCAATGACTACGTCGGCAACGCCTATGCGTTTTCCCGGGATGCCTCGATGCCATGCCTCGGTGACGAGGATGGGGACGGCTCCGTCGATGTGCTGGACCTGCTGGCGGTGATCTCCGCTTGGGGCGAGTGCGACGGCGACTGCCCGAGCGACTTCGACGCCAACGGCATCGTGGATGTGATCGATCTGCTGATCGTGTTCGATGCCTGGGGCGATTGTCCTTAGTAACCCCCACCACAACAACCTCTCTATACCCCCGGGACCCCACAGCACCTCCGTCTTCACGGGGGTGTTGTTGTTGAGATGGCGGTGCATTGCTCCTAAAGCGGTACGCAAGACCATATATAGAAATGGTTCTTGACCTTCCCTGCATTTCCCTCTCTAATTGTCCTTGTGCGACCTTTGGTCGTCTTGTGGGAGAGGGAAACCAATGCGCTATATCTGCACTTCTATCGTGGTCAGTTTTATGCTTGGCCAATTGGCTGGGGTTGCCTCTGGAGCAGCAGAGGTTCTGGTTGATTCATCTGTTCAATCGCCTGTTCCCGGGACACAAGTCATTGATCCGGCCACGGGATTGCGAAGTTATCTGGTCATGCTGGAGGCCGATCCCACGGAGATCGGCCCTGAAGCGGCGAGTGCCATGGCGACGGAAGCGATTACGAAGAGCATCGGTGCTGATCGCATGCGTTTTATCTATGACTACGCCATCACAGGATTTGCTGCATGGATGACCGAGGATGAGGCAGCGAGGATGCGGAATTTTCCAGGCGTACTTGTTGTCGAACCTGATCTGTACCAGTCCATAGCAAATGCATCGGCTGGCCTCGACACCAATCCCAACGAGCCAGACCCATGGAACCTGCGACGTATCTCGTCGCCCGATGGGCTGGCGCCGGCTTACGATCCTTGTGGTGCCGATGGTTCCGGTGTGACTGCCATCATCATCGATACCGGAATCAGTCTTGACCAGACACTCTTTGCTGGCCGTATTCAGGATGCTGTTTCTTTCGTTGCGCCAACTGCTGCTGATCTTGATGGCCATGGCACCCATGTTGCGGGAACCATCGCTGGTATAGGTGTAGGCGTCGCTCCTGGATGTGAGATTGTGGCCCTTCAGGTTGAGTCTGGTGATGGCATGCCTGAATCTGCAATTATCGCGGCCTTGAACTGGGTTGCTAATCCCGCCAATGCCGCGCCGCCCAGTGTTGTCAACATGTCTTTGGGAGGCCCTGTGAGGGGGACATCTGGTCTGGTGAGGTTTTTTGCCATCAGTACGGTCGCGGAGCGTGGCATTCCAGTCGTTGTTGCGGCGGGCAATGACGGCCGTACGGCGTACTGGACTGCTCCTGCAAACGTGATATTTGCCCTCACTGTCGGCGCGACGAATGTCTTCGATCAACCTGCAGCATTCTCGAACTACGGTGCTGCGGTGGATATCTGGGCACCAGGAGTTGGCATTCTCTCGGCCAATTCTGAGCATCCAGATGGTGGGCTGAAGTTTGAGAGCGGCACTTCGCAGGCGGCTCCATGTGTCAGTGGCGTTGTGGCGCTATTCCTCGAGAGGCATGTCACTGCAGAGCAGATCGAGCATGAGCCGGAGTATATTTCTTCCCGCGCTCATATTGCACTTGCCAGAGCTGCAGTCCCGGCCTTGGTAGACATCACTGATCCGCTGATCGGGGTACCCGGGGGCACCGGAACGATTGCTGGATCTGCCAATCAACTGCTTCAAGCCTGCGATGGACCTCTTGGAGTCGCCTGCGATGAGGATGTGGACTGGCACGGCAACACAGCCAGCATCATTCTCGGTGATGGTATTACCCCGATACCAGGTAGCTTTGAATGCACTCGCACGATCTCGAATGCCGCGGGCCTCGTGGAACTAACCATCAATACGCTTTCATCAAACTTGGACGCGACCTTGCCTTCTATTCAGGATGTCGCGTCCGGAGAGACTCTTTGGCCGAAATCGTTGCCCGTTGATAATTGGGAAACGTATCGTTTTTTTCAAGACCGAACGGTTGTTTCGTCATCACGTCAGGGTTTGAGAGTGATCTGGCCTGGGCAGGATGATATTGATGTCATGGGCTACGGATATGTGATGACCGCTCATGTTCGTGATAACTGTGCTGGGGACATCAACGGCACTGGAAGTGTGAATGTCTCTGACTTGTTGACGGTTCTGGATACATGGGGCCCATGTGATCCCACGATTCCCTGCATTGCCTACCTTGATGGCAACGGAGAGGTGGGTATCAATGATGTACTAGCGGTCATCGGGCAGTGGGGGGCTTGCGCTGAATATCTGCCGCCAGGTTTCATACATGATTGCAATGGAAATCTTGTGCCCAAAGGTTTCCTTGGTGACAAGTTTCTTGACACGGGCGAACGTCACATTCTGGTGAACCCAATCTTTGAGCCTCTGAACATTACCGCTGTTGATCTGAATTGCGCCGAGTTGAACTGGGACACGCTTGAGGGTAATTCATACACCATCTCGCCCAATGACCCTCGAGTCGGGGCCTGCACCATCACTGGTGACTCATGCATTCAAACCGATTTTTACGAGTGTGGAGTTGCAGGTGGCATGTTCTGGGGCCGCGGCATCTCATGCGACGCGATCACGGAGAACGGGGATCAGTATCTGCACTCTCCGATATGTGACTCCGAAAGCTCGATCAGTTACGGTTCGCCTCTGAAGCAAATTCCTATTCCTAATACCGGCGGATATACAACCTATCGACAGCCTGTTGATCCTGGAATCTACTCGATCTCTCGAATTGGCTGGGTCTCAGCTGTGGCCCATTCAGCGTCTCGCACAGCGCCGAACATCGATGGTCATAATAAGTTCTCCCTAGGGCTTCCTCTTCTGAGTGATGCTGTCTTTGGTGTCACGGTCTATTACGTTGATGGTGGCCCATCAACGTTCATTCGATGCACGCCGGAGAAGTCCCCAATTGCAGCCACAAATAGTACTTCTGGAGCCTTCGTCACCGAAGATCTGTTGCCAGCAGGTGATCGGGAGATCGCGTCCATTCGATTAGCTAGGGATCCTGACGGTCTGCAGTGTCAAAGCTCGAAATTTTTCCAGCCTAGCCTAGTTGGCGTCGAGGTTGCGAGCGATTCTGGTCAACTCTTTGTTGAGCAATCGAAGGATGGCGGGCGTACGTGGTATCCATTCATCTCTGCGAATGGACAATCTGTACAGATGAACCTCTGCATCACGCCGTAGTTCATGCTGTCTGCCATCTATTCGACATTGATCTATAGAAACAGTTGTTGACCTCCCCTGCACTCCCCTCTCTAATGGGACTTGTGCGGCCTCGGGTCGTCTGTAGGAGAGGGAAACCAATGCGATATCTGATTACTGCTGCTGCTGCGCTGAGCCTTGCTGGCTCAGCGACCGCAGATCTGTATTCGATGAACGATGCCAACGACTACGGATACCTATGGCAATTGGGTCTGTCTTACGACCTTCCCAAGCCAAACTATGACGTTGATCAAGATAGTTGCGTTCCGACAACTTGGACGAATTGCTTCGTGTATGCCCAGAAGCAATACGAAGCGAAACTTGGCGACGTTGAGATTGTGGGTAGCGAATACAGTGGATGGACTGCAACCGCACTCCTATTGCGGTCGGCGCAATTCATGAACACCCAGCCTTCAGATGGCACTTCCGGAGAAGACCATATATTCGGACTCCAAGACTACCTCAACTATACCGGCGCGGGGCCTTTGGCAACGTCATATCAAGGGCTTACTGCTCCCGTACCGAATTCACGGGAGGACGGTGACCATGAAGTCCCAGAGTGGCTCATAGCAAGCACGCCCAACATAGAACAGTTGCACAGATGGCTCGAGGCTGGGGCCGCTGTCGTCTTGGAAATCGTCTGGGCACACGGTGATGGCCATTCGCTTGCGCTTGTTGGGCTCGAATGGTTTGACAGCAATGAAAACGGCATTGTCGACCAGGGTGAAGCAACACTGTTTGTTGTTGATCCATTAGATCCGAGTCAGCATTACAGTGGTAACGGCATGCAAGCCATAGGCCCCACCAAACTCACACACGTGCCAGTTTGGCAGGATCTGAATGCAACTGATCAAGGTGGGCCGTTTGTGCTGCGTTTAACTTACAGCCAATATATCGGGCTTCCTGGCCAACCATTTGATGCGAACAACGTCAATCCTGATGCATCAGGCTTTCTGATGGGCACGATAACGCTCAAAATCATTGATGGCCCCGGAGGATCGTGCTGCCTCGTCACAGGCTGTGATGTACTGACTGAAACCGACTGTGGCGAACTTGGTGGATCCTGGGCACTTCAAGGCAGTTGTGACGACTGCCCAGAGTACTGCGAAGGCGACACCAACGGCGACGGGTACGTCAACATGGATGATCTGTTGAGTATGCTTGGCAACTGGGGCGCTTGTCCTTAGTAGTCCCCCACCACAACCCACCATCTACTTAAAGCACAGCACCTCCGTATTCACGGGGGTGTTGGTGTTGAGTGATGCGTCACTCAGATGTAGGCTGATTCGCCATCTATATGGAAGCGACTGGTCAGGGGCAGGTACTGCCCCACTCCGAGAGGACCAACAACAGATCGTTGGCGTTGTAGGGATTGCCCCATCCTTCAATCACACCGAGCAGATCACTGACATCGACTACTCCATCGCCGGTGATATCCGCATCGAGCACGCACGCATCAACCGGGAGGAAGTTGTGCACGATGCGCATGCCTTCGAGTTCACGATTTCCAACGACAAAATCGGGAGTCATGTCCATATTCAAATCACACATGACCAGTGGCAATGGAAACTGGCCCACACCGACGATCATCTGGTCCTGCAGCACAATATTTCCTGGAGTGCTGTCATTCATAATGATGGAAAGACCACCGGACCAATCCACCGTCACAAGGTCGGACTTTCCATCGCCGTTCAAATCTGCAACTTCGATTCGCAACGGTTTCGACTGCGACTCAAAGAGGTAATAGTCCTCAAACTCATACGCAAAACTCATCGCTTTCTCAGTACTGGTGTTCCGCTGTACTGATATGCCATTTGGTGAACAGCCAAAGCAGCCCTGCCGAGTAATGATGTCTAGCAATCCGTCTCCGTCGATATCCGCAAGCCTGGGTGCATACGTTGACCATTCGTAGTCATACTGTGGGTCTTCGACACCGCCTGCTTCGATGGTCAAGGCATGCTCCAGCACAATCATATCTTCCGTTGATGTATTGAAGTAAACGAGAACGTCACGGTTATATCCTGATGAAACAACGTCGACGAGTCCGTCTCCATTGAAGTCGGCGTATTCCGGTCGCGGGTCGACATGGGCATCAACAATCATCTTAGGAGCAAAGCTCACCGTCGCACCCTGCGTCGTATTCAGGTACACCCCCATCTGATGCCAATTCGTTCTGGTTGTCACGATATCAAGCTTGCCATCTCCATTCATGTCTTGGAGCTGGGCATACCCCTCGTAGCCGTCACCGGAAAGAGTGATCGGAGGATTGAATGCGAACGATTCGTTCGTGCCAACGTTGATGAAGATACAGGTGTTGGAGTCAAAGTCATCTGTTACATCACCGTATTCCGATGCCACGATGTCCAATCTTCCATCGCCATTGAGATCACCCAGCACAACATCATGCGGTTGTGCCCAAGGGCCTAATCCATAGTTCATCGACAAGCTACGCTCGATCGTGATCATTCTCTCTGCATCAAATTCAACCTCGTAGATGCGAACGTGTTGCCGTTCGGTCGTCACAATGTCCGCGACTCCGTCGCGGTTCATATCACCCATGGCGATGCTCGTGACAGCGTCTCCGAGGTACTGACTGTGCATCTGATCCTCCAGATGGAGCATCTGGAATTCTTCAGTTGCATTGAATGTCACATTAAACCGTTCTGATGATCGTCCCATCAGGCCATTGGCGTGGACTGTAATGGGCGCGTATCGAATCGAACCAGGCACTGTGACGATGAGTTGTTCTGCAGACGCAAAGATGACTTGCGCTTCGATCTCACCAAAGCAGATCTGGTTGTCCTCGATATTCGAACTGAATCCATTTCCGTGAATCGTCACTTCACTGCCGATGGTGCCCGATGGCGGCGCAACGGAATCAATGAAGGGAACGGGTGGGGTTGCTATAAGAACACCCAGGACAACTGCTGTCACAGTGGCAAACATGCTCGTCATCCTAATGCCCGTTGAAGTTTCGCTGCCTCTCCAAATGAGGCATTATCCAGAAAACCTCCCGGGACCCCACAGCACCTCCGTATTCACGGGAGTGTTGTTGATTTGGCGTTAACCTTCCCCATGGACATCTCTCTCATGATTGTTGTCCGCAAGGAAATGCGATGCTCGAAATCGAATGTCTTTGGGAATGCAATGATGGCCTAGGAGAGTCGCCGCTCTGGTCCCCAGAGGAAACCTCCGTCTACTGGTCCGATCACGCGGGGCCTTCCATGGAGTTGGCCGGCTCACGTTGGCCGTCGATAAAGCGATTGAATGTCGTGACCCGGCAGCAGGACGTTTGGCGTATGCCCCAACAAGTAGGTTCCTTTGGCTTTCGGGCAAGCGGTGGATTGATCGCCGGCACAAATACAGGTTTTTGCACGATCGATTTGGATACCGGCCGCATCGAGTAGATCGCTGATCCCGAGGAGAACAACCCACACAGCCGGTTGAACGATGGGAAGATTGACCGTCGTGGACGCTATTGGTGCGGCAGCATGGATTGTCAACTGAAAGACAAATCGTCGTACATCTATCGCTTCGATCCTGATCTTACATGCCACAAATGCGCAGAAGACTTTTCCTTTGTGTGCAGCAATGGAATCGCTTTTTCCCCGGATGACACTCGGATGTATTTCGGCGATACGAAAGGAAACGCGGTCTATGTCTTCGACTTTGATATTGACGAGGGCCGCATTGACAATCGCAGACTGCTTCTCTCACTTGAGGATCGAAAGCCTGGAATTATCGACGGTGCGACGGTTGATGCAGAAGGGTATTACTGGTTCGCCTTGAACATGGGAGGGAAGATTCTTCGTATCGATCCTCTGGGCAGAATCGATCGGGAAATCCACATGCCAATTCCCAGTCCAACCTGTGTGACCTTTGGCGGAGACAACTACGAAACGCTATTCGTCACATCACAACAGACCTTCGTGACCCCGGAGCAACTGGCAAAGCACCCACGGCCGGGAAGCCTCTTTGCAATTCACGGGCTCGGCGTCAAAGGGCTACCCGAACCGAAGTTCCGCGGTTAAATCCGATGCAGGTTGCATACAAATTGCCGGATGCCTGTCCAAGATCCTTCCCCACAACCCCACAGCACCTCCGTATTCACGGGGGTGTTGTTGATGAGATGGCGGTGCATTGCTCCTGAAGAGGTACGCAAGACCATCTATAGGCACAGTTGTTGACCTGCCCTATGGCCCACGCTCTAATGGACCTTGTGCGGCTTCAGGTCGCCTGTAGGAGAGAGGAACCCAATGCGCACTATCTGCACTTCTATCGTTGCCACGTTGGCCTTGGCTGGAACGACTTGGGCTGTAACCATCACCGTGCCTGATGACTACGCCAGCATTCAAACTGCTATTGATGCGTCCTCCGATGGCGACGAAATTCATGTACGAGCCGGCATCTACACGGATGTCCATGATGGCTTCATCGTCAACACCAAGGGCAAGGCCATCACGCTTCTGGCCATTGATGGTGCTGGGTCCGCCGTCATCGACGGCAGCGGGCAGTGGCGTGGTTGTTCATTCACCAATGGTGAGACGAACGAGACGGTCATCGATGGTTTTACGATCCGTGACTGCAACACCGGTGGGTTCGACATCAACGGTGGCGGCGTATGGTGCCACGGCGCCAGTCCTTCGATACTGAATTGCGTGATCACGAGTAACACGGGCACGGGTTATGGCGCCGGGATCTGCTGCTATGAAGGTGCCAGCCCGATCATCTCGGGATGCACGATTACGAACAATACTGGGACCGGCGACTGGGGTACTGGTGCAGGCATCTCTGCATTCAGCCCGGGTGTCGCGCCGATCATTTCAGACTGCTTGATTTCGGGCAATCATACGACCCAGGTGGGTGGCGGCATGCGGCTTGGAATAAAACTCCCCCCGATCCGTGGTTGCACGATCACCAACAACACCTCTGGCCGCGCTGGCGGTGGAGTCCACATTGATTCGGGTGAACAGGAGTTCGTTGATTGCATCTTTGATGGCAATATCGCTACCGAGGATGGTGGTGCAGTCAGCATAAACTACGGAGCCAGCAAGTTCATGAACTGCCAATTCACCAACAACCAGGCTGAACGTGGTGGTGGGCTGTACCTGGATACAGAAATTGGCAGCGCCACCGCAATCCTGAACGGGTGTACTGTTGCCGGCAACACGGCTCTGACCAGCGGTGGTGGTGGTATCAAAGCCGATGGTCAGATGATCTCACTCATCGATTGCGTGATCACGGGGAACACCGCACTGGGATCAGGTGGCGGCCTAGATTGTGTTGGCAACGGAGCCTGGATCACCGGCTGTCATTTCGCGAATAACACGGCAACAGGCGGCAAGTCCTACGGTGGTGCCATTCGCCTGTACAACTGTGCAGGGTCCATCAGTGATTGCACGATCGAAGGGAACACGGCGACGTTCTGGGGTGGTGGAATCAGCCTGTATGAAAGCAGTGCCACCATCGCCAACTGCCAGATACGCAACAATTCCACTGACCAGGTTGGCGGTGGCATTGCAGTTCAGAATAGTTCACCGCTTATCGTGGATTGCATGATCTCGGGGAACTCGGCCGCGTCCTACGGCGGCGGCCTGCGGACAGACAATAGCGATGCTGCCCTAGGGAGAAACGTGTTCTGCACCAATTCTCCGGATGACATCGGTGGGGACTGGACCGACATAGTCGACAATATCTTCGCCGAGGAATGCCCGGTCTATGTCGGCGCCTGTTGTACCAATGGCGGGTGCGTGCAGGTACTGCCGGAGGAATGCAACGGATACTTGGGCAAGTGGCTCGGGCCGGCCTCCAGTTGTGATGACTGTCCTCCACCGGTCGAACCGGATGACACGGGTGCCTGTTGCGTGCAGGGGTATTGCACTTCCATGACTGAGGCCCAGTGCTTCGAATTGTTCGGCAGTTATGCTGGCGACAACGTGAGCTGTGAGGACGCTGGTTGCCCCGAGGTCTGCCCCGGCGACATCGATGGCGATGGGCAGGT
>JABJQE010000103.1 GCA_018663565.1 Phycisphaerae bacterium | reverse complement strand
GTGCTCGCCGATGGCACGGTGTGCGCGGCTGACTGCCGAGTAACGATCGACGACTACGCGGTCTTTCGGCATCCTGAACTCGGCATTGAGATTGCTCGTGAGCTCGATCACCCCGCAACTGAACTTGAACGCCTCGCCTATCACATTGAACAAGCAGATCACCGCGGCACGTTCTACTTCGCGCAGCTGCCGACAGAAGGCTGGCAAGACACGAAGGGCCTGATTGGATTCCATGGTGCTGGCGGTGGTGGCTCGATGATGTCCATGGATGCCGTCACGAATGAAGGATTCACCCTCGCAAACTTCTGCGATACGTCTGGAAATCCCTCAGCCGCCAAGGTGTACCGGGCTGCCCGAGTCATTCTTGCCCAGCAAGGGCTCAGCGGTTATTTCGGGTCAGGCTCAGGCGTTGCGTCGCAGGAGCAGTTCCATTCTGCCTATGGACTGGCCAAAGCATTCATTGAAGTTGGTATGAACCTGCCCTGTGTTATACGGCTCGGCGGCAATGCGGAAGACCGCGCAGTCGAGATTCTTGAGGAGGCCTGCGCTAGTTTGCCTGGAACAATCGAGGGCTACAAGAAGGATGACACACCCGCCTTCTGTGGCTCGCGGTTCTCCACGCTGATGAGTTCGAACTCGGACTGCACTTCTGACGAACTCACGCGGGCAGTGCCAGGCTGGGTCGGCGGTTCCGCCGAGGCCTTCCCCATTGATGGTGGTCATGTGTGGCTTGATGTTGAGGCATGCGATGCTGAACTCACCTCTCAACTTGCAGAGTGGTCAAGTGGGCTTCTGAAAGATGATGGATTCGGACGGCCTGTGCTGGCCGTTGATCATGAAACTGCTGCCAAGGCCGACTCGGAATTCATCGCCTGTGAGATTGAATGCGTTCGTGCTGGGCGTCCCGTTGTCTTTGTTGATCTTCCAGTTGCGGGCCTCGATGCGCCCGCGGAGGTGAACTGATATGGCCATCATTATCGACGAAACCAAGAAGGTCATCGTGCAGGGCATAACCGGCCGTGAAGGCCGCGCCCGTACGCAACTCATGCGAGGCGTCGGGACCAATGTGGTGGGTGGATGTACGCCTGGTAAAGGCGGGCAGGAAGTCGAGGGCATCGCGGTTCACGACACGGTTGCAGAGGTTGTGGAGGCCGTGGGCGGCGTGGACGTGTCGGTTGTCTTTGTGCCAGCTCGGCTTGTCAAAGGCGCAGCGGTGGAGGCATTCGAAGCGGGCGTCAAACTTGTGATGCTCGTGCCCGACCGAGTTCCATTATGGGATGCCATGGCAATTGCTCAGTGTGCTCAGGCCCATAACGCAGAATTCATTGGTCCCAATACGCTTGGTGTTATCAGCCCAGGACGAGCAGTCATTGGCATGATTGGCGGACGTGCTGACTCAGCCAAACAATGGTTCAATGAGCCGATTACTGGCAGGACAGTAGGCGTCATGAGCCGAAGCGGCGGCATGTCGAGCAGTTGCGGCTACTACCTGAGCCGTGCGGGGCTTGGCATCTCCACCATTTGCCATGTTGGTGGCGACTCGGTGCTTGGACTGACCTTCCCCGAGGTTGCAATGAAGTTCCAAGATGATCCTGATACCGATGCAATCGTGCTCTTTGGCGAGATTGGTGGGTCGATGGAAGAGCGGCTGGCAGACTTGATGCAAGCAGGCCGGATCACAAAGCCTGTCGTGGCATACATCGGCGGAAAGGCCGCGAAGGAAGGCACACGATTTAGTCATGCTGGCGCCATTATTGAAGGCGACCGAGGTACGCATGCGGGCAAGGTGCGTGCCCTGACAAACGCAGCCGCAACTGTTGTTGATGGATTTGGCGAACTGCCAGCAGCGGCATGCGCCGCGCTCGGCGTCGCCGTGGAGGCATGCTGAATGACTGACCACTGGCCAACGGCCATTACTGATATCGAACCCAATAGTGTTCGCGTTCGTGGATACGACATCGCTGAGCTCATGGGAAGAATTTCCTTTGGGCAGGCGGTGTACCTGATTATTCGAGGCGAGTTGCCAGACGAAGCAACCGGGCGATTGATGGAGTCCATTATCGTCGCTTCGATCGATCATGGCGCAACGCCACCGTCTGCAATGGCCGCACGCACACTTGCTTCGACCGGTGCTACGTTGAGCGCTTCAGTTGGTGCTGGCTTGATGTCCATCAATGCCCATCATGGCGGTGCCATCATGAACTGCGCCCTGCAGCTTGGCGAGATCAGCGAGCGGGCGACCGCTTCGAAGTGCTCTCTTGAGGAAGCGGCCACGGCGCAGCTCGCCGATTGGAAGAACGAGAGTATCCGTATGAGTGGATTTGGGCACAGAGTGCACTCGGCTGACCCGCGAACCGCCCGACTGTTCAATCTCGCCCGGGAGGCGGGGGCCTTTGGCGATCATTGCCACACAGCCATGGCTGTCGAGGCGGCATTCGCTTCACTGGGCAAGCCGCTGCCAATCAATGTCGATGGGGCAATGGGAGCTGTTCTCGCTGATCTTGGGTTTGAGCCTGAGGTCATGAACGGCCTATTCATGATTGCCCGCACGCCGGGACTCATTGCCCATGTGCGAGAGGAACAGACCCGTATGAAACCAATGCGAAAGGTCATGCCTGGACAACACCAATACGATGGGCCCGAAGCACGTGGTCTGCCATCATGATCCAGCCAAAGTGCCATGTCCAAGGTGACCTACGGCTTGACGTGCTTCCGGTGGTTCATGACGGCGTGCAACTCCGCATCGTGACGCTCGACGATGTTCAGGACTGTCTTCGATTGCTTCGCGCACCGGGAGTCTACGAGGGGCTCGCCTCGGTTCCACGCTCCCCCGAACTGGAATTTGCCAAAATTCGTATCAATCAGGTATGCAAAAACATCGCGGAAGGGAACGCATTGCAACTGATTGCTGAGTCTGGAGGAGAGGCCGTGGGCACGATTGGTGTGTGGATCAACTGGAAGCATCGGCACGGTGGGCTTGGTTATCACCTCGATGCACCCGCGCGAGGCAAGGGCATCGCCAGTCGCATGCTGCAGGGCTTGCTCGATCACTGCTTTGACCAGATCGGACTGCATCGCATCTGGGCTGATACATTCGTTGACAACGAGCCGTCGCGGCGGCTTCTTGAACGCAACGGATTTTCCTTCGAGGGCGTCAAGAGGCAGGCGTACCTCAAAGAAGATCAGTACCTTGACACGGACATGTGGGCGATGCTGGCCACGGCCCCACGCACTTGGAAGGAGCAGACCTCATGAGTTACGGCGTTGCTGAAATCACGGACCTCTTCCCTAATTTGATGGACATCCAGTGTCAGGACCTTCGTGGGAAGGTTGCGGCAGTCTGGAACGAAGCCATTACAACTGGTTGCGGTGGCAAGGGCTGGACGTTCGATGAACTCCGCGCTGTCAAGTTCACTCTGCTCGCTGGTGATATTGAGATGACATTCATTGAGCACCTCAATTCGTGCGTTCGGCAGTGCATCGTGATTGCGGACGTACTTGAGAGTTCCTTTACGTGCGACATCCCCATTGATCGCGATGTGCTCATTGCCGGCTCGCTCTTGGCCGATTGCGGCAAGCCGCTCGAGTTTGACAAGGACGCGAGCGGAAATATCATCAAGGGCACATTTGGCGAAGCGCTGCGACATCCTTTTAGTGGCGTGGGCATGGCATACAAGCACGATGTGCCAGCCGATGTCATGCACATCATTGCTACCCACAGCCACGAAGGTGACAAGATGCAACGCAGCATCGAGTCCATCATCTTCCATCACGCCGACTTCGTTGATTTTGATATTGCGAAGCTACTCGGCGCTCGCGCGGCGAAGTCCTGATATGGACCAGCCCGCACGGGGACTTGGAACTTGGGCCGTCATCTTTGGGACCGCCATGGTTGCGATCGCGTGTTTTGACGCGGCGTGGGGGCTCGCGACCGTCGCACTTGGTGAGCAACTCCAGATCATTGCGGGGCATCTCGAACATAACCAACTCGCGATGTCTCTTGGTCGGCTTGTGAACTTCGCAACCTTCGGGGTACTCAATGTCAGTGGTGTCGAAACTGGGGAGCACGCACGGGCCTTGCTTGAAATGCTCCCACGCCCCGGTTACCTCGTGGAAATTGGATGGATCCGAGTGGGTTTCTCCGCATGCGCTGCTGTGTTGGGACTACTGCTGACATATCGCAGGCCCATCGGCATCAAGTTGACTTTCGTCTGGTGTGTGCTTGCTCTGATCTGGACTGTATGGTCCACAATCCGCACCTGGGACATGACAATAGACACATTTGGCGATTCGACATCAGGCGGGAGCATTCCAATGCTCTCGATTGAAGTGACGCTTCACTTTGTATGGCCACTTGTGCTCGGATGGCGTTGCGGATTGGAACTCATTGCTCGTCGTCGATTGGGCAAGTGATCGATCTTCTCCAGCAACAATCCACGGCCGCGTCCAAGTCAATCATGATGCTGCCTCTTGAGGTTGATCGGACCAATGCCCTTCGCAATCTCATCAGCGGTGGTGTGCTGTGTGCACTTGGTATTGGCTTTGCAATCCTCTCACTCATGCTCGTGAACGCCTCAGCTCCGACACACAATGATGCCCGAATCGGGCTCTCGCTCATATGCCCTGCGCAAATCGTGTTGTTGTCGATGGTGCCCCTCATCATGGGAGCTGTTGGCACTCGAAGACGTCGGCGGACGGTTCACCCTCGAACGCTCTTGCCCCCGCACATGGAGTGCTTGCGTCATATTCGGTGGCCTATTCGCAGAATCGTCTCGTCAAACACCATGGCAGACCCAGTTCTGGAACTCTCCGCCAGTGGCACGCGGGCCGTGGTAGATGGTGTGCTCGGACTCTGGATTCAGATGCAAGAGGTACCCCAGGGGCTGCTGGAACCGATGCCGATCCAAGCCGCGCGCCCAAATAGTGGACTCCGAACCACCGGCAACCTTGCAGTATTGTTTCTGGCCTTACTGCTTCTCATCCCGAGTCTTTTTATGCTGCTCTCTCGCGGCATGCAGCCGGGCTTCGGGCCTGTTGTGGCGATCAGTCTAGTGGGGCTCTTTCTCATTGCCCTCGTGAAGACCATCATCCAACTGCCATCGCTCCAGCGACAACTTGTAGATGTGCCCATCCTTGGCGGGTGGGCTCGAGGCGGCTTACGGCCGCTTGGGGCTGTTGCTGGTCCGGGATGGGTTCGAGTTGGAAAGCATGTATGGCAGGCAGAGCGGGACATCCTGCTTATCCGCCGCCGCGGCCGGCACTCGCCCAATACAAGCCTCGAGGTCATGCTCACCGGCGACCCGGGCACACTGCGATTTGTTGTGGCAGGCTGTGATGACCCCATGCTTGGGCGACTCTGGTCGGCCTGGTTATCACCCGAGGTTCGGCCAGAACTGGCAATCCAGGAGTAGGGACCAGTCGCCACACCGTGCAATGCTCTGCTGCACTCTTTGGCGTATACCGGGTATTGGATCTATGGCCCCGTTGCGATCCGATAGCCGTTGTGCTGACTAATCAGAGTGAGGCCCCCAGGCGAGAATCGGCCCCAGAGGAGAGGGAGCACGTAGACTTGCAGTCATGACACATCAAATCGGAACGCCGGGGAAGTCATGTGAGTGCTGGGCCCCGGTCGTGGGCACGATGCTCATCCTGATTGGACTCTTCGATCTTGGCTTTGGGGCCGTCATGGCAGCCGCTTCAATTGAACTCGGTCGTCTTGCAGGCGTGGTGGCTGATAACAGTGGGCTCATTTCATTTGGCCATGCGCTCTCGCAGGCGTCCGGTGGCCTTCTTGATATTGGATCAGCCGAGCAAGGCGCGATCGTCAAGAGTGTGATTGGCGAGCTACCACCAGTTTGGCTGTCTCTGATACTGGCTATTGGCCGACTGCTGCTCGCACTAGCGTCAATCGTGCTTGGTATCGCGCTTGCCAAACGGTTGCGAAGTGCCGTGTTGCCTTTGTCTCGATGGGCTCTTGTTGCCGCGGGCTGGGGCGTACTGGGGATGCTATTTAGTCTTGGGCTCTACGGTTTCATTGGAAAATCATCAGGCACGGCCGCTGCTGGTGTAATCGTGTTGCTGGATCTATCACTTCACATACTCTGGCCACTGATCGTGCTCTGGCGTATTCGACTCGCCCGCATTCTCTGACAGGACACTTCTTGCCCCATGTCTCAAACACTAGTTGAAAAGATCGCAACCGCGCACACGCTTGGCGGCGAACCCGTATTCGCAGGTGACTATCTTCGCATTCGCCCCAAACACATCATGACGCATGACAACACGTCGGCGGTGATGGGTAAGTTCAAGGCGATTGGGGCAACCCGAATGCATGATGCGTCCCAGCCCGTGTTTGCAATTGATCACGATATCCAAAACCACTCGCCTGAGAATCTCGGCAAATACGCCAAGATCGAAGCCTTCGCAAGTGAACAGGGCGTCGACTTCTATCGCCCCGGAACCGGCATTAGCCACCAGGTGATGATTGAACGAGGGTACGTCACGCCGGGAAGCATGGTGGTAGGTAGTGACAGCCACTCGAATATTTACGGGGCCATCTCGGCATTGGGAACGCCCGTTGTGCGAACCGATGCTGCCAGCATCTGGGCGACGGGCGAGACCTGGTGGCAGGTTCCACCAGTGGCGCAGGTTGAGTTGACCGGCACACTTCAGGATGGCGTAACGGGCAAGGATGTGATCATTGCCTTGTGCGGCGCATTCAACCACGACGAAGTACTCAATCATGCCGTTGAATTCGTCGGTGAGGGAATTGCCCAACTCACGATGGATCAGCGAATGAGTATTGCCAACATGACGACTGAGTGGGGGGCTCTAGCTGGCGTGTTCCCATGCGACGAGGTGCTGCTGACATGGCTCGAGGACCGAGCGAAGTGGATGGCCGCGCGAGGCTTCCCTCGCTATTCCGCTGAGGATGTCAGTGACTGGGCAGGCAATCCACTCGCTGCAGATGCTGATGCCACCTATGCAGTTGGTCTCTCGCTTGATCTAGGCAGTGTGATACCCCATGTGTCTGGGCCTGATCATGTCAAGGTGATGCATGCCTTGCCAGAGATTGAGGCGAAGCGAATTGCAATCCAGAAGGCCTATGTGCTCTCGTGCGTAAATGGGCGACTAGAAGACTTGCAGGCTGCCGCCGCCGTAGTCAAAGGTCAGCATGTGGCAGATGGCGTGGAGTTCTACGTCGCAGCCGCAAGCGCAACAATTCAAGCTGAAGCCGAGTCTGATGGCACCTGGGGAATCCTTGCCGATGCAGGGGTGATCTTTTTGCCGCCTGGCTGCGGCACATGTATTGGACTCGGAGCGGGCACGCTCGAACCTGGAGAGGTCGGCATCAGCGCCACGAACCGTAACTTCAAGGGCCGCATGGGAAGCCGCGATGCCAAGGCGTACCTCGCGAGCCCGGCAGTGGTTGCGGCCTCGGCGCTCGCCGGGCACATCGCAGCACCAAGGACGTACGAATGCTGCGAGGTGCGGACGCAGTTCACACAACACAAGTCATCCTCGCGTAAAGGCGGGGGCGGCGTGATCGACGGATTTCCTGCATCCATTACCGGCCGGATGTTGTGGCTGCCTGTTGACAACCTGAACACCGATGGCATCTACAGCGGCGCCATGACCTACCGAGACGATGTTTCGCGAGAGGACATGGCCGCAGCGGCCATGGAGAATTATGATCCCACGTTCACCACAATCGCCAAGCCGGGGGACATCATTGTCTCGGGCCTCAATTTTGGCACTGGATCATCCCGCGAGCAGGCCGCAACCTGCCTGAAGGTTCGAGGTATTGCGTGCGTCATCGCCGAATCGTTCAGCCAGACCTACGTACGCAATGCCATCAATAACGGCTTCATTTGCTTGGTCTGCCCCAGCCTCGTCGCCGCGGTGCGAACACAATTCTCAGGGGAGTCGGCGAGCACTGTGGTCTTGGGCGAACTGAGCTTAAATTTCGAGCTGGCGACTGCCACCCTGGGGGGGGAGTCCTATGCCTTCATGCCGCTCGGGCAAGTCCCACAGGAGATTATCGTCGCTGGAGGCGCCGAAAACGTGGTGGCTGAACGGCTCGCAGCCTCATCCTAGAAAGCTCCGGCGGCGTTATAATTCGGTCTTCGCCATTGTTTCAAACGAGGAGACCCGCTGTGGCCAAATACAAGATTGCCTGGATGCCCGGAGATGGTGTTGGCGTGGATGTCATGGACGCCACCCGACTGGTGCTCGATGCCATGAACTTTGACGCCGAGTACATCCACGCCGACATCGGCTGGGAGTATTGGTGCAAGGAGGGAAATCCTCTGCCTGAACGAACTATCGAGATTCTCAAGAATACTGACTGTGGTTTGTTCGGCGCCATTACCAGCAAGCCTCGTGACGAGGCCCATGCGGAACTCGCCACTGAATTACAGGACAAGGGACTGGTCTACTTCAGTCCGATCGTGAAGCTGCGACAAACATTCAATCTGCACACCAACTTGCGGCCGTGCAAGGCCTATCCGGGCAACCCGCTCAACTACCGAGAGGATATTGACCTGACCGTGTTCCGAGAGAACACAGAGGGTATGTACGGCGGTGTTGAGTGGTTCCCGCTTCCTGAGAAAATCTACGATGCATTGTGCGACAACCCCAAGATGGTCAAGTGGAAAGAGAAGGGACTTGAAAATGTCGCCCTCTCGACCCGGATCATGTCTAAGCAAGGCTGCGAGAGCATCTGCCGTCAGGCCTTCTCGTATGCAGCAGAAAATAATCGCAAGTCAGTCACCCTTGTTGAGAAGCCCAATGTGCTTCGGGAGACGGGCGGTCTGATGACGCGTACATTCCGCGAAGTGGCGAAGGACTTCCCCGGTATTGAAGCATGGGAAGCAAACATCGACGCTATTTGCATGTGGCTCATCAAGAATCCGCAAGACTACGACGTTCTGGTTGCTGAGAACATGTTCGGCGACATCATCAGCGACCTCGCGGCGGGCCTTATCGGCGGACTTGGATTTGCGTCATCGGCAAACATCGGTGATGACTACGCAGTGTTCGAGCCAACCCACGGCTCAGCGCCAAAATACGTCGGGCAAGACGTGGTCAACCCAATGGCCATGATGTTTACCGCCAAGTTGATGCTCGACTGGCTTGGCGAGAAGGATGCTGGCACTCGGCTTGAGAATGCGCTCGCGGCTGTCATTGCCGAGGGCAAGATTGCAACCTATGACGTCAAGGGCCGCGGCAAGGG
>JABJQE010000102.1 GCA_018663565.1 Phycisphaerae bacterium | reverse complement strand
TTGTTCATTGGGCCAATGGTAAAGTTCGATGGATTGATTCCAACCGGTCCTGGCACTGGGGATGGCTGCGAATACCACGGGCCAATGAGGTCGGAGATGTGAATAACCCATTGATTTTCACTGGAGTCCCAGGAATAACCCGATCGTGGACGAACATGGATGACCGAGTCAATCATGCGAAACTTCCCGCCGGTCGTTCGCATGATTCGGCTTCCATTTCGACAGCCTCGAAAAGACGCCCCAAAGAGCGTATTGGCCTTCACGTAGTTGACGGATTCAACGTCAAACTCCTCAGCGCTGAAGGTCGACTGTGTCGTTTCGTCGCTGCTGTCGTCCGGATCCATGTACTCGATTTCACGAGTTGAGCCGTCTCGGTATCCACGGACCATCGTGACGCAATGTCCGCCATTGCGATCAAGTACCTTGCGGCCCCATACATCGTTGCCGATGTCGTCATAAATGCCATAGCAGAACGACGTAATGGCACCGTTGACATCGTTGTCAACAATGCTTCGAAGCGTCGGGCCGCTGGTATTCGTGGCGAGATTCTCAGTGACCGTGAAGACACCGGGCTCGCGAGCATTCAAGAAGTACACCATGGCGTCATAAGCTGGCTGGTGATACGTCCCGCCCGTTCCGGAAGTACCGGCCAACGCCGCCATATTGGAAATGTATGCCGTTACAAGGTCATAATCTTCGTCAGCTTCCCAGTCAGCCGAATCGGGTCCGGCGTCTGGGAATCCATGATTACCGATGTATCCAAGAAGATTCGTGAGCGACGTCGGCACGCAGTACATGCCGCCGGGGTCGCCATCGCCGTCGTCGGCGAGCCCCTCACGAACCTGGTCAAAGTCGGGCATGTGCTGAACTTCAAACTCATATGAACTGCTGGAGTTGTAGGTGCTTGTCACGACATCAGCCGAAGAGATTCCGGCCAAGGCTGCGGTGACGAAGAGCGTTGCGGTAGAGAGTGTTCGAGGTGTCATGGTGGTAATCCTTGGGAGGGACAGAAAGAAACAGATCGGGCTGAGACATAAGGTCTCCGCTCCACGACACGGCTTCTGTCATGTCTTCCTCAGAAAAAGGATGGAATCCGCCCGCCTACCGAATACGGTGGCAATACACCGCCCACTCGACAAGTAGTACCACCAACGCCCCCACAATGGCCCATGGCCACAATGGGACGGGTCGGCCGCCCGAGTCGCTTGCAGTGAATTGCTCACCCCCAATCGCCAGATCGCCATCTTGCAGCAAATCCCCCTCCGTGGCCGCCCGAAGCCGAACGGTCATCAGACGCCGCCCAGCATTGGCCCCATCCCACTCCACCAGCCATGGCCCAGCTTCGCGAACCGGCCCCCAACTCACACGCCCTCCAGATTGGGGTAGCCATGAGTGCCGGTCGCCGCCTGGCGACGTCACTGACACGAGGGAGACATCTCCAGGTACCGAGAAACTCAGCAAACCACCAGCGTCAGTCGCCACAGTATCGCCGCCAACACCGCGACGGCTGAGCCAATCAGTGGCGTCCATCAAGAAGGTCATGAATGTGGGGTCCCATGGCCATGTACTTTCGGCCGGGTCAAATGCGATGTGCACGCGACGGTGCCCTGCCTCTTCCCACGCCAAGGCAAGGGGTCCGGCCATGCCAGTGAGCAATGGTCTCACCTGTTCATCGGCCCGCACACCCTGCGGTGACTGCACCCACAAGTCTCGAGGCGGCCCGCCGCGCAAGATGGCGTGACGAGCGTCACTGACGAGCATTGACTCTGGTCCACGCCGTTCACTCCACCGCATATGCTTCGACGGCAGCGGACGATCAAGTGATAGTGTTGGAACATCGGGAAGCGTCTCGACCTCAACCTGATCGAGCACGACAAGGTCAATATCCTTTGGCAGACCTTGAGCGAATTCACTTGGCTACACAACATGCACAGCAATGCCAGGCAACACGGATAGCGCTCGTTTCAACAACACACGATCGCTCGTGACGAGCAGTACGTCAATATCTTCCGGCGGCGGAACGACATCCCACGCCACATCATCTGCAGGCAACTCATCTTCGCCAATAATTCGAACCTCTACGAGGGCTTCACCTGGCCGCGTCACGGGCGAGAACACCAAATCTCGCCGGCCCGCCTCGACTCTGC
>JABJQE010000101.1 GCA_018663565.1 Phycisphaerae bacterium | reverse complement strand
GTTCTGCCTCGCATCATCATTGTGCCTTGGGGCCAACGATGCTGAAGTGCTTCGGCAAGCTGGCATCGAGCCGGTCGTATCGCCCAATGACTTTCGTGCGTTCATGACCGATCTGCAACTTGGTGTAGACGAGATGGATGCGGCCGAGGTATTGCTTGACGACTACGCCACGGGAATGCGTTCCGTTCTTGATTCTCTTCGGGCTCAACAAGAACGTGATCGATCGATGCTCGATGCCGCGCTGGACGGTCGGGTTCGATTGACTGCTATTCAGATCCGCGAACTCAGGATGTCACTGCGGCGTGCGGTGCAAGATGCATGGTCCGTGGCTGACGAGCGACTCAATGAGATGGTTGAGTGGGGCACACTGCTCTCGCAGGCTGATCTGGCCACACAAGCGCGGGCCATCGGCCAGTTTCATCGCCGGGTGTATCTCACAGGACAGGGTCGCGATGGACTTGTTGATATTGCCGATCTTGTCGCCGAGGCGGCCGACGAAGAACTGACGAATATTACTGAAGAATCTGTACGTACCGCCCTGTCAACGTATCACGAGGCGATTGCAGAAGTGGCGCAGGCCGACGCGTTGGCCGTCCGGGGTGCGAAGAATACTGATGCCATGGCCGCGATTCAAGACGACGCGACGCGACGCGTCTCATTGCAGCGCAATTCAGCCACGCGGTGGCAGGCACGCATGACCCTTCAGGATGCAGCGATTTCCACCGTGGCCACACTTCTCTCGGCAAGCGATCCAGACAGCGTGAGCCGCTGGACAGATCGTGTCAACGCCGCATTCTTTCCAAGTGTCTGTTCCACGCTTGATGCGGTAGTTGCAGCAGAGTGGATCGCGAAGCACGGTGAGCCTGAACAAGCCAATGTGGCTCAGGCATGTTTTGATGCGTCTATGAAAAAAATTCGATCGCTTCGTCTCGAGGCGATCTTACTTCTTCGTGAAGGTCGGCGGATCGGTGTTGATCTCGATCATGACGCAGCCCCATTGATACGCGAAGCACTTACTGTTCGCATGCAATACCTTCGGAACAGTGGTGAGCGATCTGTTCTTGAGTCTGCGTTTTTTGATTGTGTGGTTCGATCTCTCAGCGACGGTCAGCGGGCTGCTGTTCATCGCATTCTTACGGTCGGCCGCTGAGATAGTATGAGTCCAATACATGCTGCCAGTCATTGGCTGACTTCACAGCAATGAATGCCTTTCGTACTGACTCGGCGTTGTCGTGATGCACTGAGAACCGAATGCCAAATTTTCGCATCATGCGAGATCCACCAGCCTCGCCGTGGAGCGCAGTGCAGAGCCTGAAGTGATCGATGAGCGCTTCGCGTTGCTGATCAATTGTTGGAGGTGTCGCCCTTTCGCCTCGCATCATCTGCCGAGCCTGATTGAATATCCATGGATTTCCAATACACCCCCGAGCGACGCTGACGGCGTGGACACCCGTGTGTTGGATCATGGCGAAGATGTCGCCTACTTCGAAAATGTCGCCGCTTCCAAAGATGATTCGGTCGGGGTGTCGCTTGACCAGATCGGTCAGGAACGGCCAGTGTGATGGTCCAACATATTTCTGTTTGACGGTTCGACCGTGCACGGTTGCCCAAGCGAATCCAGCGTCATAGACGCCTTCAAAGATGCGTTCAAAATTACGTGCCATTTCATCGGTATCGTCCCACCCCCTTCGCAGTTTCACGGTGCAAGGGATGGAATCTGGAACGGCTGCCCGAACCGCATGGAGCAGTTCGATGGCTTCATCTGGCGCAGTTAGAAAGTGTCCACCACGCTTTCGCTTGCTGATTTTTTTGACTGGACACGCGAAGTTCACATCGACCACATCATGCCCAAGTTCAACAAGCAAGGCCGCGGCGTCTGCCATTTCATCGGGGTCGGTTCCCATCACTTGCCCAGCGACAGGGTGGTCTTCGAGCCCGGCGAGGCGGTTCTCGGTGGGATCGCCAAGACCGCATTCTTCGCGGAGGATGTTTGGATCTTCGCGTGTGCGGCCCTTACCCCCGCTGATGAGCGTTCGATCAAGCAGGGCCTCGGTGACGCAGTAGGGGCAACCGTGGCGGCGGGCGACGAGTCGCATTGCCGCATCAGAGTAACCCGCGAGTCCGGCTTGGAAGAATGGAGCATCGAAACCGGGGACGAGCGAGGAGATACGCGCGTCAACGCTGACCCCAGCGGCGAAGCGGAGGAGGGCCTCATCGCAGGTCGTCTGCGGGCGTTGGGTAGATGGTGTGTGAGTGGACATTGGGTCGTGGGCCCCATGGTAGGATTCCTGCATGCGTTACACGATTCCGATGATCATATTGCTGCTCGCATCATGCCACACACCGGATTTTGATCCACTCAAGGCTCATGTTCCGTATCCCTATGACTTGCACACAACCGAGACGCTCCCTGTCGAAGTGTTTCGTGATGGGACATCGATTGCAATCGTGAATGCCACCGCCCAGTCGTGGGAGGCCCCGACGATTTGGATCAACCAGCGATTCAGCACCACGCTCAAGCAGCTTGTTGCTGGGCAAACGGTTCAGTTGGATCTCTCTCGGTTCCGAGACGATATTGGCGAGTCGTACCCGGCCGGCGGCTTGTGGTCCACTCGGCGATCAATGCCGATGCGTCTCGTTGAAGTTCAGGCCGCTCCTGGCGAACCACTCGTTGGATTTGTCGCGATTCGCCAGAACAGGTACGAGTAGGCATCACTTGGGCATTGCGAGATTGGTTCTCGACCACGACTCAAAGGTCATGGCGTAGGCGTGGCGATCATCGGCTTCGTGTGATGTGGACTCATTGCAGAGCCAGTCCGATTCCACGAGTTCAGGAAATGTCGTGTCGCCATCAAGTGTTGTGTGCACGCGAGTGAGTTCAACGCGATCCGCGATCGACAAGAACATCCGATAGATTTCGCCGCCGCCAATAACCATGATCGTGCCATCGTTGCAATATTCAACGACCTCGGAAATAGAGTGTGCGACGGATGCGTCACCGGCCGCGAATGCCCTGTTTCGGGTCATGATGATATTGGTCCGACCTGGTAGTGGGCGACCAATCGACTCCCACGTCCGGCGACCCATGACAATTGGGTGCCCCATCGTGATCGACTTGAACCGCTTGAGATCATCAGGAAGGTGCCACGGCATATCACCATCTCGGCCGATGACGCCATTGTCTGAGACGGCCGCAATCAAGACGATGTGTGGTCGGTCCATATTTCAGATGGCCACTGGGGCAGAGATACGTGAGTGCGGGTCATAATCGACGATGGTGATGTCATCTGCTGTGAACCCAAAGAGATCATTGATCGCTTCATTGAGTTTCAACGTAGGTAGCGATCGAGTGTCACGCCCGAGTTGTTCTTCAACCTGGTCCATATGATTGCTGTAGATGTGCGCATCTCCAAATGTATGCACAAACTCACCTGCTTCTAGGCCGGTGACTTGCGCCATCATATGAGTGAGCAGCGCATACGACGCAATATTGAACGGAACACCTAGGAAGAGGTCGGCGCTGCGTTGATACAACTGACATGAGAGCCGGCCATTGGCTACATAGAATTGAAAGAGTGCGTGGCAGGGGGCCAATGCCATGTGTTCAATTTCACCAACATTCCACGCCGAGACAATTAATCGCCGGCTATCGGGGTCATTTCGAATGCCATCAAGCACCGTCTTGATTTGATCATGCACGCGCCCATCGGCACCTTGCCAACTTCGCCATTGGGCGCCGTACACCGGACCAAGGTCACCGTGCTCGTCTGCCCATTCGTCCCAGATCGTGACATTTTTCTCGTGTAGCCAAGCCACATTGGTGTCGCCTCGAAGAAACCACAGCAGTTCAGTGATGATTGATCGCAGATGAACTTTCTTGGTAGTGACCAGAGGAAATCCATCGGCAAGATCAAACCGAAGTTGTCGGCCGAACACACTCAATGTACCCGTTCCCGTTCGATCGGACCGCTCGGACCCGTGATCACG
>JABJQE010000100.1 GCA_018663565.1 Phycisphaerae bacterium | reverse complement strand
TGATACCGACCCAATGCGAATTGATGCAGGTGGCTCGTATGTGGGTGGTCTTGGTGATGACCTCTTGGTGTCCCTTGCCGGTGATGGCTGGAAGAATGTTCTTGATTCCATCGAGCTAGCCGACGATGACAAAACTCGCGTTGCCCCTTTCAGAGTTGAGATCGATGAACGAGGCGGCGAGTGGGATGGCCTTATCGAGGCGCAAGTCATGTTGCGAGGTGCAGCCATGACTACTGGGATGAAACTGAAATCGATTGATGCCGATATTTTCTCGTCGATTGCCCTGGACGCAAGCCATCCCACGATTGACTTGCAAGTTGCACGCGGATCAGCGCATATTCGGGATTCCGTGTTTGAGGACATTCGCGGTGCCATTCAGAGTGCCCCAATCGAATCTGCTCCATCACGGATTGCAATAGACAATCTAGTCGGCGAACTTGGGGAAGGTCGGTGTGTCGTGAGCGGCTTTGCGGGCGGCAAAGATGGCGCGTGGGCAATTGACGTGTCTGTTGCCAATTCTCGGTTGGCTCGGTTGTTTCCAGGAGCGGAGAAGGAGGGCGAGCAGCCGTCGACCGGAGAGGTGGATGCCTCGCTTCACTTGAGAGGCCGGGCCGGGGCATCATCTGAAACGACCGGAGTAGGAGCGTTTCGAGTGACGCAGGGGCATCTGAAGACATTGCCAGCGCTTGTGGCTATTCAGCAGGTCCTGCACCTGTCATCTCCTGTTGTTGGGGCCATTTCGTTTGTGGATGTGGACTTCTACATTTTGGGCCAGCAGGCCATTCTGGAGAAGATCGTTCTTGCAAGTGGGCCGTTTGGTCAAGGTGGATTCAGTTTGCGAGGTGACGGAACGCTGGACCTAGAGACCATGGAAACGCATGCGAGATTGCACCCACGGGGGGCCTGGCCCATCGTGAGGGATCTCATTGGGGCGGTCCAAGATCAGTTCTATGAGATTTCGATAGATGGACATGTTGGCGAGCCTGTGGTTGATGTGGTGGCCTTGCCCGGATTCTCGAGCAACTAGCAGGCTGCCCGGTTTCAGATATCATGCATGGTTCTATGGATATGAAGCCACCTCGACCGAATGCAGTTCGTGAGGGCCTTCGACGTGATGTTGAAGCCTTTATGACTGAACTTTCTCCGGATGTAGCAGATGAGTATCGGCGCCACGCTGAGGATCTTGTCCGCACTGCTATCAGATTGCTTGATGATGGCGCTGACGAAGGGCAACTGCGTTTGGTAAGTCGCGCGGTGCGAGAGATTCGGCACTCTTGGTTGCTGTTCAATCAGTACCGAGGAACGCGGAAGGTGACGATCTACGGATCTGCTCGCACGCCGGAGGATCATTCTGACTACATCGCGGCGAAGGAATTCAGTGCCCTTATGGCCGCTCGGGATTGGATGACCATTACAGGCGCAGGCGACGGCATTATGAAGGCCGGCCATGAGGGGCCAAGCCGCGAGTCAATCTTCGGGCTTCGCATCAGGCTTCCATTCGAGACATCTGCAAATGCCGTCATTGAAGGCGATCCCAAACTTGTCAGCTTCCGGTACTTCTTTACTCGCAAGTTGATGTTCATGGCGCATGCCGACGCCGTGTCTGTATTCCCTGGTGGATTCGGCACGATGGACGAACTGTTTGAGTGTTTGACGCTCATTCAGACAGGCAAGTCGAATGTGGTCCCCGTGGTTCTGCTCGAGGGCGAAGGCCGCGAATACTGGGAAGACTGGTTGGCATTCATCCGCGAACATCTCTGTGACAATGGATGGATCAGCGAAGAGGATTTCTCGCTTCTGCATATTGCCAGTTCCCCGCAGGATGCATGTGATCACATCCGCTTGTTCTACAGGCGATATCACTCGGCTCGCTATGTGGGCCCTACTTATGTCCTTCGCCTTGTGTCGCCTTTGAGCGAGAAGCAAGTGAAGGTTCTCTCGAACGAGTTTTCTGATCTGGTCGATGGCGGCGAGATGCGGCAGTGCGATGCGTTGCCTGGCGAAACCGATCATCTCGACCTTCCGCGGCTCGCATTCGTGCATACAAAACGTGGATGGGGACGCGTGCGAGAGTTGATCGACCGAATCAACCTGTTTCCTCTTGACGGCTCATGCTGAGAACCCTGCTGCTCGCGTTTGCGTGCATGGGGGGCTGCACCTCTGCGGATTCATCTCCATCGCTCAAGCCTGCTGATCTGCCTGCCCATACTCGGGCTCCGTCTTCGCATACGTTGCGGATTGAAGGAGAGGGCACCGAGATGCACTCTGTTTTTGTTGATGCGACGATTGCTGAAATTCATCAGGCGATTGTTCATTCAGCCGCCCGGCGAGTGCGTACCAATCAGCACACAGGTGATGGACTTGAGGTGCTTATCGTTGATGAGTCGACTATTGAGAGCCTCATCCGTGCGATCCGCCCAACAGGTACACCGAAGCTGAGTTGGCTTGGCTTACCGGTTCGGTGGCGAATTGCCACGGGCTGCCAAACAAGCGTGCTCGAAGTAAGGTCTTGGCCCATCATTACTGAACTTGGTCCGCGATCGGTTGTCGAGTACAGAGTGCGGTCCGAACAGAGCGAAGCGGGCCGCCGCGAGCTGCTACTTGTACCCGGCGATGCCGTGATACTTGTAGCGGGAAGCACTACCTGGCCAGCCACTGAAGAAGCCGTTCGGCCTCCTCGGTCTGCCGCTTCTGAGGCGATGGGTTGGGGCAATTACCCTGCAGAGCCTCCAGTGGGGGTTGTGCTCTTGGTGCCTCGATTTGATGCCGGCGAGTAGTGTCCGGGACCAAGTACAATGCCGGGATGTCCGTGACTGAATGCCCAACTGATCTTGAGCCTGAACACGAATCGCCGGCGCCCGCTGGCCGTCGTCGTCGGCTTGGCCCCATTGGCGTATGGCCGACACTGCTCACGCTAGGAAATCTCGTATCTGGCTTTGCTGCCATTCACTATGCTGCAAAGCCTATTGGTCCCGATTTGGCCTTCGGTCCATGGGGATGGAGCAGTTTGACCGTAGCAGCCTCATTGGTGCTGCTTGGTACCGTGCTCGACGCGTTTGATGGCGCTGTGGCCCGCTTGACCAATAGCGTGACTGAGCTCGGCGGGCAACTCGATTCGTTTGCGGACATCGTCACCTTTGGTGTCGCGCCTGCGTTCATTATGCTCAACCTATTGAGCCAATACCTTGGCACCGGCGAGACCATCGTGAGTCCGGATGCGGGCAATACGCTCGGCAAGTTCTGCTGGGCGATTGCGGCAATCTACGTGTGCTGCGCTGCGCTCAGGCTTGCTCGATTCAATGTTGAAACGGCGAGTGGTCGCCTAGGCGATCATATGAACTTTCGCGGTCTGCCAACGCCAGGTGCCGCAGGCGCCGTCGTTGGTCTCGTGATTCTGCATGAGCATCTGGAGCATATTCGGCAGGGTTCTGAGCATTCCATATTGAGTGCGGTCGCGGCGGGTATTGTCTTGCTTGTTCCAGTTATAACGCTCATTTCCGCAATCATGATGGTGTCGGCTGTTCCCTATTCGCATATGGCCAATAGGTATTTGCGAGGGTCTCGCTCGTTCGGATATCTCGTTCGGGTGGTTGCGGTGCTCTCACTTGCTGTGTGGTGGCTGCAGGAGACTTTGGCCATCGTCTTTGTCTTATATGTGTTGTCAGGACCTTGGCGAATGTTCTTTCGCAAGGATGATTCAGCGAGCGGCGTGGAGGTCGAATGAGTATCAACGAATCGATGGTGCGGACGCGGTTTGCGCCAAGTCCTACCGGGCACTTGCACGTTGGCGGTGCTCGGTCGGCCCTGTTCTGCTGGGCCTTTGCGCGAGGGCACGAGGGGAAGTTTCTGCTGCGTATCGAAGACACCGATCAAAAGCGATCAAGCGACACTGCGAGCACCGGGTTTCTTGAAGACCTGATGTGGCTCGGAATCGACTGGGATGAAGGCCCGGAGTGGCACGGATTGGGGGGAGGCGACGATGGTCCCTATTACCAGTCGAAACGATTGGATATTTATGATCCCTATATGCAGAAGCTCCTCGATTCTGGCGCTGCCTATCGAGCATTTGAAACTCCTGAAGAACTCGATGCCGCGCGCAAGCGTGCTCGCAGTGAGAAGCGGCCATATCGATATGACCGGGCGGCCTTATCGCTCGACTCAGAAACCGTTGCGTCATACGTCGCAGAGGGCAAGCCGCATGTTGTGCGATTTTTGGTCCCTGCTGATGAGCCAATTGTCGTGCAGGACGCTGTGCTTGGCGAGGTGCGAATTGAGGCGGGGGAGCTCGAAGATTTTGTGATTCGCAAGGCAGATGGCTACCCCACCTATCACTTCGCTGTTGTAGTGGACGATGCGTTGATGAACGTCTCGCATGTCATCAGAGGTCAAGAACATCTCGCCAATACATCGAAGCACGCGCTGTTGCAGGATGCGCTGGGATTCGACCGGCCTGTGTGGGCGCACGTGTCACTTATCTTCAATCCTGACGGCTCGAAGATGTCGAAGCGAGACAAAGACAAGGCACTTCGCGCTGAAATCAAGACGCGTGGAATCGATGCGCCTCCGCCGAATTCTGGCATTGATGATGCTCGGTGGTCTGCTTGGCTGGGTGATAAGAAGTCTCAGTTGGAAACTGCTGAGGCGACGTCCCTAGCTGTAGTGCTTGGCATTGAGTTGCCAGAGATCAATATTGATGACTTCCGCCGCGGTGGGTACTTGCCAGAAGTTCTTGTCAACTATCTCGCGCTGCTCGGCTGGTCACCCGGAGGTGACCGCGAGCAATTCGACCGTGCGTTCTTGTGCGAGCAATTCAGTCTGGATCGCATTGTGAAGAGTCCCGCCAAATTTGACCGGTCGAAACTGCTTGCCTTCAATCTTGATGCGATTCAGGCCATGGATGACGATGAGTTCGTTATGAGGCTGCAGGCCTTTTGTCAGAATTATGGCACTGACTTTCTAGAGGCCATGACCACGCATCAATTTAGAATCTTTGCGCTTGCCAACAAGGCAAGGAGTAAAACCCTGCGAGATCCGATGGATTCGGGCCGCTTTTTTCTTCAGTCTGATGATGAGATTACGTGGCCTATGTCTAAGGCCATTCGGAAAGCACTGTGCAAGGGCGAACCAACCGGGTTTTCACGCCTTGCCGCCGTTCGAGACTTGCTTGCGGCGGCCTCTCCGTGGGAGCCAGAGCATCTTGAGTACATGTTGACGACCTGGGCCGAGGCAAATT
>JABJQE010000001.1 GCA_018663565.1 Phycisphaerae bacterium | reverse complement strand
GGCTTCAGGTCGCGGTGAATGATTCCCTTTCCATGCGCATGCTGCACTGCGTGGCAGATTTCCAGAAAGAGGTCAAGGCGACCCTTGAGATCCAGTCGATTGATGTCGCAGAAGGCCGTGATTGGAATCCCTCGGACGTACTCCATGACAAAGTAAGGCCGCCCATCATCGGTCATCCCGCCATCAAGCATCCGAGCGATCCCAGGGTGATCCATCATCGCAAGGGCCTGCCGCTCAGCCTCGAATCTCCCCAAGACAGACTTGGAATCCATCCCCGGCTTGATCAGTTTGAGCGCGACCTCGCGGCGAACCGGCTCTGATTGCTCGGCCCGGTAAACGACGCCAAAGCCCCCTTCCCCAAGAACCCCACGAATGCGATACCGGTCAATGAGGCGCCCGAGATTCGCTTGAGGATCCAAACCGCCCGAAGACCCTTTGCTCGATCCGCTTGGTGACACCGCGGTATGAACTTCCTCTTCTTTCTCCGGCGCATGAGCGAGGAGCGACTCTACTTCCGCCCGCAACGCAGCATCGGAACCACAGGCGCCATCGAGGAAGGCCTGGCGATTTGCCTTGGGCAGACCTTGCACAGCAAGAAAGACGGCTTGTGATCGATCGGGGTCCACGCTCATTCAGAGCCTCCTTCGGCCAGCCTACGACGCAACCAAGCCTGAGCAAATCCCCAATCATCGATCACGGTCCGGCGAGATACCTCCAAGACCGTGGCAACCTGCTCAATGCTCAGCCCCACAACATAACGGAGCCATACCACTTCGGCCTTGCGAGGGGCCTCCAGTTCAAGCGCCGTCAAGGCGCCGAGGAGGCAGGCAATTTCATCAGAATCTACCGAATCGGGCCCGCGGAGTTCTCCATCACAGATTTCCAGAGAAACCGGCCGCTGACCGCCCCCCCGCTTCAGTCGATCCCGGCTTCGGGCATGATCGACTAGAAACTGCCCCATCACCCGAGCGGCGCTGCCGAAGAAGTGGCGTCGATCTTCGAAGCGAGGTGGTTCGCTCTTCCCGGCCCACATCCGCAGGAATACCTCATTGACCACCATGGTCGGTTGCAAGGTCGCCCCAGGACGCTCTCTTGCCAGCAAGCCAGTGGCCATGGATCGCAGTTCTTGATTGACCTCGGACCACAATGCTGAAGCAGCGCAGGAATCACCCGAACCAGCCGCATCAAGCAAACGTGTGACGCGGACCTTTTCGTCGCTTTCCATAATCGCCCCTCAACTCGGGCTGAACGCTTGCCCGGTGAAGGCTCAGTATGTCGCATCGGCGAACACTCTGCAATGGGGATGCCCGAGAAAGCCGCTCGCAACTCTCTCGTCGTCCATTATGCCGTGGATTAGGTGAGAAACTCAGCCTGCGACCACGCTGCTCATTTTGAAGATTGGCAGGAGAAGCGCCATGGCGACGGCGCCGACGAGGACGCCCATAAAGACGATGAGCATGGGTTCGATCATTGACGTGGCTTGCTTGATGCCGCTCTCGAGTTCTTCGTCGCAGCGTACGGCGATCTTTTCCATGACTTCCGGCAGCTGGCCGCTTCGCTCGCCGGAGGACATCATCGCCCCAACGCCTGCGGGGATCCACTTCGATTCCGTGACAGCGCCTGTAAGTTCTTTGCCATCCCGGACACGCGACTCCATGTCTTGCCACATACGATCAAACACGATGTTGTCGGTAATGCCCCGGCAGATTCGAATGACATCAATCAATCCAACACCGCCCGCAAGCAATGTGGACATTGTCCGCGACGCCCGTGCCAGATAGAGCGATACCGTCAACCGACCGACAATTGGTGTTGAAAGTTTGCACCAGTCCACGAAGTGCCGACCAGATTGTGTTCGTCGCCAGAAGAGTCCGCCTGCCACGATCAATGCCAGGGCTGGCACCCAAATGGGCCACCCGTGGCGAAGTACATCGCCGATTGCCATCATCACCTTTGTGGCTGTTGGTAGCTCCGCGCCCTTCCGCTCATAGATCGCGGAGAACTTAGGCAGGATGAAAATCAACATGAATGCGGTAATCAGCACAGCGCTTCCGAGCATAAATGCGGGATAGGTTGCAGCGCCTTTGACTTGCTTTCTGGTGCGTTCTTCACGAACAAGGTATTCACCAACACGGCCAAGCATCAAGGCCATGGTGCCCGACGCTTCAGAAGCTCGAACAAGGCTCACCACGATCGGTGGGAATACTTTCGGCCATCTCGCCATTGATCGGGACAACGGCGTACCACCACAGACGTCAATATGAATCTCACCAACGAG
>JABJQE010000099.1 GCA_018663565.1 Phycisphaerae bacterium | reverse complement strand
GGATCAATCGGTTCAGCCGCAGCATTGAATGATGTTGGTCGAAATCGGAGCGGGATATCTGATCCAAGCACCGGGTCGCCGAGCAGGTCTGATGATTCGGCGATGAATCTCGCATCCATGGACTCGACAGAGATCCCGCAATGGGGGCAGATGGCGATCAGCATGGCTTGGATAGTAATCGCTCTGGCGAGCAGTGGTCGCTTTCTCTCGCTGCACATCCACGGCAGGACTTGAACCTGCAACCTTCGGCTTCGGAGGCCGACGCTCTATCCAATTGAGCTACGTGGACTGAAGCGGCAATACTGCTGGCCCATGGGGTGGGGGGGGAGTGTCTGTACTATGGCGGCATGACCGCAATGAGTGAGATGGAACAATTTGCTTCAATCCTTCGGCTCGTGGGTGTACGCGGACCGAGTATTGACCCGGTAGAAGTTTCGCGTGCCGGCGGCGTGATCGGCCGAAGCAGCGGTTGTGAAGTTCGGCTTGCCGACGCGACCATCTCACGCAGGCATGCCGAAATCAGTTGGATTGCGGGGCGATGGATGTTGGTTGACCTTGGCGGGGCAAATGGTACCTGGCTCAATGATGTCCGGCTTGAGGGCGGAGCTCCGATGCCCCTTGCTCCGGGTGATCGAATTGTGGTCGGCCCGTGGGTCTTGCAAGTGGGTACATGGACGCCAACGACTGTTGCCATGACGTCCGAGGTCGATGCAGCCGATGCGATGGCGCAGGTTCAAAGCGTCGATCCAATTGCCACGAGTCGGATGGCGCACCATCGCCTGCAGCTTCTTATTGATTCGGCTGGTCGTATCAACGAAGCACCCAATGAACGCGCACTCGCGATGTCTCTACTTGAATCCGTCATCGACGGGACGGGATACGGAAGAGCCGCCTTAGTGCGGCTCGCTGGCGATGATGAGGGAGTCGAGATATTGGGAAGTTGTGCTCGCGATGGCGGGGAGCCGGATCAATTCAGTCGGACGCTCGTTGTACGGGCTTCCGGTGGCGAAATGGTGACACTTGCAGCGCAAGAATCCCAAGCGAACTGGGGCCAGAGCATCGCTGAACTCAATATTCACTCGGCAATGTGTTGCCCCATACATGTTGATGAGCAAGTTGCCTCATGTTTGTATCTCGATGCAAGAGGCAGTGAGCAGGAAGTGCAGCCGGATGCAGCTGGATTCTGCCAGGCATTGTCTCAACTTGCTGGTCTTGCTATGGCCAATCTTCGCCGGCAGACCATGCGACTTCGCCAACGCGAGATGGATGAGGAAATGAACGCGGCCCGTGAAGCGCAGCAGTTGATGGTGCCAATGCAGCGGACCGAGCTGGCCAGTGTCGAATATGAAGTCGAGTTCTTGCCGGGGCGAATCGCCTCGGGCGATCTTTTTGATGTTGTGCAGCTTTCAGGCGATCGAGTTGCTGTCATTCTTGGTGATGTCTCAGGCAAGGGGGTTGGAGCAGCGATTCTGATGGCAGCATCGCAATCGTTTTTGCACGCGGCGCTCCTGCGGCACGAATCGCCAGCGGCTGCAGTCGTAGACCTCAACGAGTTCGTGCTGGCTCGCAGCGCCGCCAATCGCTTCTTGACCTTGTGGGTCGGGGTGTTCTCTTCGGATGGGAGTGTCACCTATGTCGATGCCGGACACGGTCACTGGGCCCAGGTCAATGGTGACAAGGTCACGGTGCATCACGCAGCGAGCTCTCCCTTAGTCGGCGCATTCGATGATATTGACTTTGTGGACGTTGAGATTCAGTTATGTCCTGGCGAGCGAATTGTCTTGATGACGGACGGAATACCCGAGCAACCTGCCCCGGATGGCGAACAATTTGGATCTGACCGCGTGCAGTCCGTCTTGGCCACAACTCGGACGTGCAAGGAAGATGTAACCGAGTTGCTCGCGGCGGTGCGGTTGTGGTCGAATGCTGCCGATCTAGCCGACGATACGACAGTCGCGAGCGTCAGAGTGATCGAGCCGTCTTGATCAGCGAGGGCAGCCAGTCCCCCCGGTGCATGTGTGGACCTTGGCGTACAGATTGAATGATCGT
>JABJQE010000098.1 GCA_018663565.1 Phycisphaerae bacterium | reverse complement strand
TCGCTCGGCCGGGGTGAAAACGCGGTCGATGAAGTGATCGCCGTGCGACTCCAACATCGACTCAATTCGTCGAATCTCGACAAGGTCTACGCCATGCACCAATGTGGCCATAGTGATGAGTGTACCGATCACCTATGTCCAGCACGAGCGCATCACGCGAAGTGCATATAAAGGCGAGGGCATTGCTCGAACATCAGCGACCACGGGCCTTTGTTGGCCGCCAATCTCGCAGGCAATTCGGTAGGCCTGGACATCAAGGCCGCCCTCACCTCCGGGCGGAACACGGCACCCCGCGGCAATATCGCTCAGCCGTGGCGCAGCATGGGGCTGAGCTGCTGCAATGGCTGGATCAAGGCCCGCTGCAAGGAAGGTCGCTGGATCAACACATGCGGAGAACTCCTCTGGGGCATCCTCTGGGAGCGGGCCAAGCACGGCGATTCTGGCACCATGCGATACGGCTGCTGCGTGGATGGCCTGATTCGTTTCATCTGAGGGCAGTGGACGTGGCAACTCAAGACACACGGCGCATCCGCCAAGTTCACCAGCGAGACTGCACGCGGCATCCACGGCGTGCATGGCCCGGTCGAGCGTCGCGGCATCTCGGAAGTGATCGGGGGGGATCCACAGATCAATCCCCGCAACGATCAGTTCTGCTCGGCGGAGCGTAGCCGCAAGGTCGCGGCGGGCCGACTCGCTCATGCTCGCCGGCCGGACGCCACTGGATCCCGATGCCGCAAGCTGAACCGCGCGGAATCCTTCCCGCTGCACGATGGCAATGCCCGCTCGCAAATCCATGCTCAGTTCGGCCACAGTTGGCGCAAGAGGTGTGACGAGGTGTTCCATAGAACGCAGACGGTACACGGAGGAGCACTCACTCGCCCGAGTCGATACCGTGCAGCGATGGCATCACCCCCCATCATCGAAACGTCGATGCACTCCGAGCCTGTACGGCCGCTCGGCTTTGACCCCATGCCGCCCGGCGGCGCTGAAGTTGTGTTTGTGGGACGAACCCGCGGCGAATCACACCCGTCGCACGGCGAACTGCTGTATCTCGACTACGACGCCCACACCGAAATGGCTGCTGGCCTCCTGCAGGAGCTCGCTGAAGAAGCTGCAGCGCGGTGGTCGCTTTCAGCCGTCAGACTGCAGCACGCCGAGGGCATTGTGCGGGTAGGCGAAGCGAGCGTGAGCATTGAGGTGATATCTGGACACCGAATCAAGGGCTTCGAGGCCTGCCGGTGGCTCATTGATACGCTCAAGAGTCGGGTGCCCATCTGGAAACAGGAAGTCTGGGTTGATGGAACGACCTGGGTGGACGGCACGCCGGTCACGGAAGAAGCCTGAGCATGGCCAAGAAACCACTCCCTATTGTGACTCCGAAGGATCGCGCACGGGCATTGCGGGTGTACAAGGCACTCGAGAAAGCCTGGCCCGAAGCCACCTGCGAACTCACGGCTGCTACGCCGCATGAACTACTTATTGCGACCATTCTCTCGGCTCAAAGTACGGACGTCGCGGTGAACGCCGCAACGCCCGCCCTCTTCGAGGCGTACAAGACGCCCGCCGAGTTTGCCGCGGCCGAGCCCGAAGACATTCAACCCTTCATCGCGACAATTGGGCTGTACCGAAACAAGTCCAAGGCTGTGGTCGAATCAATGCGGCGAGTCGTCGATGAGTACGGCGGCGAAGTACCCAACACGATGGAAGACCTTCTCACGCTGCGTGGCGTTGCGAGAAAGACGGCCAACGTGGTGCTCGGTAATGCCTTTGGGGTCAACGAGGGCGTAGTTGTGGACACGCACGTCATGCGGCTCGCGTGGCGATTCGGCCTAACCGACTACGAAGGGAATGCTGCGAAGATCGAACGCGATCTCATGGCGCGGTTCCCCAAGACCAAGTGGACCATGCTCAGCCACCTGCTGATCTTCCAGGGCCGGTATGCGTGTAAGGCGAGAAATGCCGTGTGTGGCGAACATCCGGTGTGCAAGCGATATGGCTCCACCGAGCGATGCAGCTGCGCGCAATCAGCCCGATAATTCCTCGAGCGGTTTGCTTAGAATTTCTCTCGAACGATTCCAAACCCGCCGTGCTCGGCAGCGTATGCCACGCCGCCACCAAGGACGAGTGGCTCAATGCAAATCACAGGACCGTCGATCAACACGTTGAGCCTTCGCGATTCGACCACTTCGTCGCGGCCATCGACAGACTGCAACATCAAGAGCAGAATGCCGGTGTCATGCCCAAGCCAGAATGCATCCTCGGTCGCCGCAATGCAGTGGAAGCGACCGTCACCCGGTGCTTCAAGTTGATGGTTGCCAGCTGGCGTGTCCAGCTCTGCCACGCCATTGTCATTGAGTTCAACAGACCAACCAAGTACGGCAGCGGAGCGAGCTGGAGGCGAGAGCGGGTCGCTCGGTCGCTCTGCAAGAATTGCCTCGCGGCCAATCTGATACACCCAGTGCCCGTGGGGAGAATGGGCTCGAAGTCCCTCCCCATCTGACGCAGCGTGCGTAAGTCCAGCCGGAGATGCAGTCCACACCACAGCATTCTCAATTGGGTCATCCACACCAATCGGAACCACGCCGAAGCCAAATGAGCCCGCAATAGCAAGGTGCCCCTGATCAATCCAGTCAGCGTCCTCCACTCCGGCTGAGGACCATTGCCATTCCTTCGTCAAGCCGTCCCGTGTGACCCGCAGCACGTACAACCCCGTGCTCGTGACAACCAAGACCCGGTTGCCCTGCTGGCGAAGCCGGGTGACCTGACCTGGCACACCGACGGTCATGGACAACGTGTCGAGTTCCCGGCAGTCCTCGCCGAGATATCCAACGAGCGACCCACTGCGTTCATTACGCGCAAAGAGCAGCGAGGCGTCTGGCATATTGGCCTGCGACACCGCAGGCTCGAGCAGCGAGGCTGTGCCGAGATAGGTGTCACCAGCACGCCGGTGAATGCGTCTGCCGGCAACATGCAATTGGCGCCCGAGATGGTTCACCACACCTGTCACTTCGGCGCCGTCTGATCGGGCCATGATTTCGCCCGAGAGTGTCCGTGCCGATCCCTTGCCAAGCACAAGAATCTCATCACCCTCAGTTGCAAGCCCAAGCGGCCACATGCCCAGCGTCGCAGCGTCTACTTGATCAACAATCGTTGGTCGCCATGGCTCGGTTCGATCGAGCACAATCACTTCACTTTGTCCAAGCAGCACCGCCATCTCATCACCAGCAACAACAATGTCAGACGCTGGCGGCGCGGTTCCGGCGGGCGCAAGCGACTGACGCGAGATGATGCGCCCCGTGGTATCGAGCACCAGCAAATCGGATCCAGTTGTCTGATACCACGCGCCGCCAACCACATCCATGCGGCGATATGTCCCGTCAGTCTGATGGTCAACCACAATAGAGCGTGTTGTCGGTCGAGCGGACACATCAGCTTTCCACGAAGTCCCGCACCCAACACCTGCTAGGTACGCCAAGCCGAGTAAGATGAGAGAAGACGAGCGGTATGTGATGGGGTGCATACCACGCAGAATACGTAAGGTCAGTGAAGAAAGGGCGATCAGGATGGCCGATCGACTTGAACAATTACACCGGCTCCTCGCCACTGAACCGGGCGATGCATTTTGCCTCTATGCCATGGGCATGGAATATGCGAGGCGGGGCGAGCACGAAGCGGCTGCGGCTCACCTTGAACAATCGCTCATGACCGAGCCCGACCAGCCCTACGCACACTTTCACCGGGCCCAGAGTTTGATCCACTTGCAACGAACCGACGATGCCCACGCCGCAGTCGAGGCTGGCCTTGATGTCGCAACCACCCAGGGCGACGACAAGGCCGCCTCTGAACTTGCCGAGCTGCGGGCATCGTGGGGTCCGCGTGGTTGATGCGAGGCTCATTACCGCGATCAAAGCAGATCCCCGTGAGCCAAATCTCCGCAAGATCCAATCAGGATCCAAAGTGATTGGTCGGATTCGACGTCAAGACGTCGAGTCGTTACAACTCGCCGTCCATGATGAACTCGACGCGTCCATGCTGGACGCGATTGCCGCGTGTGCCCGCCGTGTCGCGCTTCGACTTCGTGCCATTCGATCACTCTCTCGAGCCGCCGCTAGCCGGCAGCGACTCGCCACGCGGCTCGCGCCCCACGCAGATAACTTTGAGCAAGTGACGACCATTCTCGATGAACTCGAACAGGATGGACTGCTCGACGATGCGGCGGCGGCCGACCAGATCGCCCAGGAAGTGCTCCGCCGAGGACCAATCGGCACCTACAAACTGACGGCCATGCTTCGCAGCCGAGGTTTCGCAGGCGACCTGTCCAGATCCGTCGCGGCGAAATACCTCGACGACCGGGACGAACTCGCCGACGCAATGGAAGCCGCCCAGAAAGCGGCTCGGGGGCTTGATCGCCTGCCGCCCGAAACTGCGAGACGACGCCTCATCGGCCGACTCGCTCGAAAAGGGTTTTCCGCAAGCGTCGTGCGAGAGACGGTCGAACGGACGCTCAGCCGCGACTAGAAAGCCACCGCGTTGCCCTGTCCCTCGCTACCATCGCTCCACGCGATGACCACACCAGACACGCCATCCAAATTGCCGCCCTGTGACGTCTGGGAGATTCGCCCGGCGGACGTGCCCACATTGTGCGAGCAGTTTGATTCGTTGTTGCTCCTCGACTGCCGAACCGAAGTTGAACACCGCGAGGATCACATCGAGGGTGCCATGCTACTGCCGCTTCAAGAGATCAGCCTTCGAGCCGACGAACTTGACCCATGGAGAGATCGCGTGGTCGTGGTCTACTGCAGGTCGGGTCGACGTTCGCTCATCGTGGCGCATTTCCTCGCCGAACTCGGCTTCCAGTGCGTCCGGTCTGTAGCCGGTGGCATTGAGGCATGGCGAGAGGCCGAGATCACCAACACACCATGCTGATCAAACGCCTGATCACCGGCCCGCTCTTGATTCTGTTGCTGCTTGCGCTGCTGTGGGCAGACGAGCTCGTTGGAACCCAATCAATTGGTGGCGACACCGAATTGCCCCGTGGCCTGGTGCTGCTAGGGCTTTTGCTTGTTGCCTCGGCCTTTGCTGTTGTTGAACTCTCCACAGTGGCAATTGCCGCGGGACGCCGCGTCGCGGCTGGACTGGTCATGGCCGGGTGTTGGGCCTTGCTGCTTACGATCTGGGGGAATTCCGCAGGACCTCAGACAATTGGCTGGCCACTTTGTGTCATCGCCGCATGTTGGTTTGGAGCGCTGGTCGTGCACACACGAGGGCACCGAACGACAGGCGTCTTTACTGATGCGGCCATCTCGGTTGCGACCATTGTCTACGTGGGAGGATTCCTCGGCTTTTATCTGCTGATCCGACAGGACGTCTCAGCGTGGTGGATTCTGGCCATTGTGCTCATTACCAAGTCCTGTGACATTGGCGCCTACTTCACGGGCATGGCCTGTGGGCGGCACAAACTGATCCCATGGCTGAGCCCAGGGAAGACCGTCGAAGGCCTTGCTGGAGGCGTCATCTTTGCCGTTTGTATCGCGATCGTTGCGAACTATCTGCTCTCAGATGCCGGATTCACTGCCCTGACGTGGCCGATGACCATCGTGCTCGGACTACTGCTCGCACTCTTTGGCCAAGCTGGCGACCTATGCATGAGTTTGCTCAAGCGAGATGCGGGCATAAAGGACAGCTCATCGATTCTCCCTGGCATGGGCGGAGTCATGGACGTGCTCGACTCGGTACTACTCGTTGGACCAGTGGCGTGGCTCATTCTGGCAACTTGAGTAGGCTTGGCCCACACGGGCTTCCTGCTACACTGATTGATCGCCCTAGAGCCCATCAACCGTAGCCGGAGTGATTCATGACGCTCATCGAAGATCTGCTGACCCTCTACCGTGTCGAACGTCAACTGCGAGGACTTCGCAGCCGCGTGGACTCGGCCGAAATCTATCTTCGTGTTCAGCAACGACAACTGAACACGCTGCAAGAGCGGCAAGAGGAACTTGAGACGCACAAGCGTCAACGACAAGCCCATGCTGGCAATCTTGAAACCGAAGGCGAAGTAGTCGATGAACGTGCCGCCAAACTTCGCGATGAACTCAATGAATCATCGAACACACGGCAGTACCAAGCTGTGCTCAATGAAGTCAATAGTTTGAAGGACAAGCGAAAAGAATTCGACGAGCAAGCCATCGCCGAACTTACGGCCGTTGAGAAAATCGATGAAGAACTCGGCGAACTCGATGATCAGTTGACTGAACGTACCAAAGTGCTCAATTCAGCCCAAGAAGAACTGGTGTCTCGCAAAGCCGAGATCAAAGACTCCTTGGCCGAGATCGAAACCGAGCGAGCCGAGAAGGCTTCGGCCATTCCGGGCAACACGCAAGACCTGTTCGACTCGCTCGCCGACGACTTCGAAGGCGAAGCCATGGCGAGCATCGAGCTCATTGACAAGCGGCGACGCGAGTACGCGTGCAACACCTGCAACGTGCATCTGCCATTTGACGTCGTAAATCGAGTCACTGGTCGCCCAGACGAGGTCGTCCAATGCCAGGGATGCCTCCGCATCCTCTATGCAAGCGACGATTGCCGCGAAGCCTTGGTGAAGTAGAGTCGAGCGAGTTTCAGGTACTATGGGCCAGTTCACATGATCTGCCCACACTGCAATCAAGACGAAGACAAAGTCATTGACAGCCGCGGGGCTGACGGTGGTCACGCTGTCCGCCGCCGCCGTGAGTGCATCACGTGCGGCCGCCGCTTCACAACCTATGAACGCTTCGAAGCGACCGGCCGACTCGTCGTCGTCAAGAAGGATGGCGCTCGCGTGCCGTTCGATCGACAGAGCATCTTGCGAGGCATCATTGCAGCGTGCGGCAAACGCCCGGTTCCTGAAGAATCAAAAGAGTCCATCGCCGAGCACGTTGAACGAATAGTGCGCCAAGACTTTGACCGCGAAGTGCCTAGCTTTGAAATCGGCCAACGCGTGGCCGCCATGCTACGTGATGTCGACGATATTTCCTATATTCGATACGCGAGCGAGTATCACGACCTCGCCTCACTTGATGATCTCGCCGACGAGATTTCCGACCTCCGGTCCGAAGTCAAAGATGACCCCGGGCAACAAGACCTCTTTCCACCTCAATCTTGAACTGGACGATTCGCGACACCATGCCCACTCTCACGCTCCCAGATGGATCCCAACGCAGTTTCGACGGACCAACAACCCCGCTTGAACTCGCCGCTGATATTGGCCCGGGCCTTGCCAAGGCAGCGCTCGGCGCTCGCGTCAATAGCGAGCTTGTTGGACTTGACTTTGCCATTACCGAAGATGCGGACGTGTCGCTTGTAACACCACCACGCGGCAAAGATGAATGCAGCGACGATGCGTTGTGGCTGATTCGCCATAGCGCTGCGCATGTCATGGCCGAAGCAATCCAAAGCGTGTTTCCAGGCGCGATGCTTGTCTACGGCCCCCCCGTAGAGAACGGGTTCTACTACGACATTGCGTTGCCAGATGGCGTGTCCATCAGTACTGACGACTTCGAACGAATCGAAACCATCATGGATGAGATTATCAAATCAGACAGGCCATTCACCCGATGCGACCTGTCCACAGTCGAGGGCTTGAAGCGACTGGAATCGGAGGGAAGCAAGTACAAGCTCGACAACGCAACGCGAGCGATCGATGGTGGCGCCGAGTCGTTGTCGTGGTATGCGACGGGTACTACCGGCGAAGATTGGGACGATCTCTGCGCTGGCCCCCACGTACCGTCAACCGGCCGGATTGGCGCTGCAAAGATGATGTCCGTCGCCGCCAGTTACTGGCACGGAGACGCCAACTCAGATCACTTGACGCGTGTGTATGGCACAGCATTCCCAGACAAGAAGCGGCTCGCTGCTCATCTTGGGCAATTGGAAGAAGCCCGCAAACGCGACCACCGTGTGATTGGCCGAAAGCTCGGGCTGTTCAAGATTGACGAGATGGTTGGGCAAGGGCTCATTCTCTGGACGCCAAACGGAGCCGTTGTCAGGCAAGAACTGCAAGACTTCATCTCCACCGAGCTCACTCGGCAGGGCTATCAGCAGGTCTTCACGCCCCATATCGGGAAACTCGACCTCTTCCGCACTTCTGGCCACTTCCCCTACTACCAAGACAGCCAGTTCCCGCCGATTGTGGACCCGGACGCGATGGCCGTCATGGTGGATGAAGGCTGCACGTGCGGCGAGCTCAGCAACAGGCTGCAAGAAGGCGACGTAGATGGCTATCTGCTCAAGCCAATGAATTGCCCAATGCACATTCGGATCTTTGCGAGCGAACCACGAAGCTACCGCGATCTTCCTGTGCGACTTGCCGAGTTTGGAACGGTGTATCGATACGAACAATCCGGCGAGCTCGGCGGCATGCTTCGCGTGCGTGGGTTCACGCAAGACGATGCCCACTTGTTCTGTACCGAGGACCAGATTCAACAAGAGATCAGTGGGTGCCTTGAGCTCGTGCAGATCATCTTCAAAACGCTTGGCATTGAGTCCTACGATATTCGTGTCGGACTGCGTGACCCGGATTCATCCAAATATGTGGGCGATCCGGCCAACTGGGACCTCGCCGAAGCAGCCTGCAAGGCGGCGGCAGACGCATTTGGAACGAGCTGGAATGCAGAGCCAGGCGAAGCGGCCTTCTACGGACCGAAGATCGACTTCATCGTCAAGGATGCCATCGGACGCAGCTGGCAACTAGGCACCGTTCAGGTTGACTACAACCTGCCCGAGCGATTCGATCTCTCGTACATCGGCTCCGACAACGCCTCGCATCGGCCAGTAATGATCCACCGCGCCCCATTCGGGTCGATGGAGCGGTTCATCGGATTCTTGATCGAACACTTCGCCGGTGCCTTCCCAGCTTGGCTCGCCCCAGAGCAAGTCCGCGTGCTGCCAGTCAGCGAGAAATCGGCTGAGTATGCCAAGACCGTGCATGATGCCTTGCTCGCAAGTGGCCGGCGTACCACGCTCGATGACAGCAACGAACGTCTTCAGGCCCGCATCCGGCTCGCCGCCGAACAGCGGATCCCCTACCTGCTCATTGTCGGCCCCCGTGATGCCGAGGCTGGAACGGTCAGCGTCAGGGCCCGAGGAATAGAGAAGGATCTCGGCGCTGTGGCCATGGACACATTCGTAGAGGCCCTCAATACCGAGGTCAATACCCGATCCAATGGCGGTCTTGCAGAGCAACTGTTCCCCTCAACCTGAGTTGGAATACCACCTCTTTCCTTGCTTCCAAGCCCATGCTCCGATATCCTCCGGATTCGCGATGGATTGTCCATCGCCGGAGTGACCGAATGCCTGGACCTTTCAGACGACACGACGACGACCTGTGCGCATGAGCCGCCGTCCACTCCTCCGACCTTTCGAAACAGTAGACACCACCCCACTCAGGGCTGGTGTTGCAATCGTGCGCGAACTCAGGAGCCCTTCTCATCGCCCGTAAACGACGCTACTTTGGACAGCAGGAGAACATCCGCAAGCTTCCTCGAATCAATGACCAGATTCGCAAGTCACCAATTCGATTGATTGATCAAGATGAGAACATGGTGGGCGTCGTCGACGTGCGCGATGCCGTCCAAATGGCCTTTGACGCCGGACTCGATCTTGTCGAAGTGTCACCTGAAGCCGACCCGCCTGTCTGCCGCATTCTTGACTTTGGCAAGTATCGCTACGAGCAGTCCAAGAAGGAAAAGTCCAACCGAGCCAAGTCCAAGGCACTTGAGATGAAGGAAGTCCGCCTTGGCCGATCAATGAAGATCGATCCGCATGACATTGGTATCCGCATGGCCCAAGCTCGCAAGTTCTTGATGGATGGGCATAAGGTTCAGATCGTCCAGAACTTCCGAGGCCGCGAGATGCTCCACCGCGAACGTGGAACGCAGCGTATGAAGGATGTCATCGAGCAACTCGCAGACATCTCGAAGGTTGACATGGTGCCGCGAATGGCGGGCCGTCGTCTTACTCTTGTTCTCTCGCCTGACAAGGGCAAGATTGAGCGGATCAAGGCTTCGCAAACCGCAGCCAAAGAGGCCGCAACGACGGACACTCCATCGAAGTCGGACGACTGAGTTCTCAATATATCGCCCTTTAGACCTTCCGCATCGCCCATCCACCATGGAGAAAGCGGAGCAGGAAGAGCCCCGCGCGAACCGCAAGTTCGCCGCAGAGGGCTATCCATATGCCCACAAGGCCCATGTCGAACACGATGCCCAGGAGCCATGCTGCGGGAAGGCGAATGCCATAGCAACTGAACGTCGTAATTGTAAACGTCCACACCGTGTCGCCAACGCCGCGA
>JABJQE010000097.1 GCA_018663565.1 Phycisphaerae bacterium | reverse complement strand
GCCAGCAGGCAAGTGCTGGGGGAATCTCAGGCCGAAAGCCGCTACCGCCTGAACATGACCGGCCGCGGCCCAATCGAGATTCGCTTCGCAGCTCAGGCCGATGCCAATCACCTTCCAGTTGCACTCGCATCGATGACCGCCAAATATGTCCGCGAGCTGCTCATGATTCGGCTGAATCGCTTCTTTCAGAACCATATGCCCGAATTGAAGCCCACGGCGGGGTACGTTGAGGATGGGCGACGCTTTGTCTCAGACATTGAGCCCGTCATCGCCTCGGCCGGCCTTAATCGATCGGCGCTGATTCGCTCCTGCTAGCGCAGGAAAACTACAATTCCGCATTGGATTCAGAACGATTTGTCGATACCATGCCTGCTTGCCCGTCGATCTCTGGGATCGGCGGGTTTCTAATGACAGGTCTGGAACGCGTCGGGAGTGAACCCCCAACATGCCAAATGATGAGGAACACGACGCCCGGCCACGCTGAGGACCCCCTCCGGCGTTGAAGCCGGGCCTCAGATTGCCGCCCAACAGAGGCGGCCCCCACTCTTAGAAACCATTTGAACCGATGTCGTCCATCGGTCCTTTCATCCCCCAACGAGGTTTCAGCCTCACAACAGCCACGGGTGAACCACCCGAGGAAACCAGCGAGCTTTTCAATGTCCACCGAACTCCGCCTCGTACGAAACATCGGCATCTGCGCTCACATCGATGCTGGCAAAACAACTGTCACCGAGCGCGTGCTGTATTACACCGGCAAAAACTACAAGCTCGGCGAGGTGCATGAAGGCACTGCCACAATGGACTTCCTCGCTGAAGAGCAGGAGCGCGGCATTACGATTCAGTCGGCTGCAACGACATGCCCTTGGGACCACCAAGGCGAGACGTACACAATCAACTTGATCGATACGCCAGGCCACGTGGACTTTACAATTGAAGTGGAACGATCCATGCGTGTCCTCGACGGTGCCATTGCTGTGTTTGACGGCAAGGAGGGTGTCGAAGCACAAAGTGAAACCGTCTGGCGACAAGCTGATCGCTACAACGTTCCGCGCGTCTGCTTCGTCAACAAGATGGATAAGATTGGCGCCGACTTCGAGTACTCGTTCAACACGATTCGAGAACGCCTTGGCGCCAACCCGATTGCCATGCAGATTCCAATCGGCGCCGGCGATGACCTTGAAGGTCTCGTCGACCTGCTGGAGATGAAGGCTTACTACTTCGACAGCGGTGAACTCGGCGCAGTCGTTGAGCAACGAGACATTCCCGAGAATATGGTTGAGATGTCAGAACTCTGGCGACATGAACTCGTCGAGAAGGCAGCCGAACTCGATGACAATCTGACCGATAAGTACCTCGAAGATGAGTCGTCAATCACGGCAGATGAAATTCAGGCCGCAGTTCGAAAGGGCACGACGAATCATCAGTGCGTCCCAGTGCTGTGTGGCTCAGCCCTGAAGAACATCGGCATCCAGCGACTACTCAACGCCGCCATTGATTATTTGCCCAATCCGACCGAAGTGCCAGACGTTGAAGGTAGCGACCCACGCGACGAAAATAACGCAATGAGCCGGCCGAGCACCGACGACGCGCCATTCTCGGCGCTCGTCTTCAAGGTCGTGTCAGACTCGCACGGCGACCTGACCTATGCCCGCATCTACTCCGGCACGCTTCCAAAGGGCACGCGAGTACTCAACCCGGGCAACGGCCGCAAAGAAAACATCTCGCGAATCTATGAAATGCATGCGAAGGACCGCCAAGCAATGGATGTCGCCCACGCAGGCCACATTGTCGCGCTCATTGGCCTCAAGAACTCGGTCACTGGTGACACGCTCTGCGACACCAACGATCCGATCATCCTCGAACGCATGGACTTCCCAGAGCCAGTAATCTCAATGTCCATCGAGCCGCAAACGGCTGATGATAAGAAGAAGCTCGGTGAAGCGCTTGGAACCTTGCACCGCGAGGACCCATCCTTCCACGCCAACTACAACGAGGAAACCGGTGAGACCATCATCTCCGGGATGGGCGAGTTGCATCTTGAAATCGTCAAGAACAAGCTTGTTCGCGACATGAAGATCGGCGTCAATGTCGGCACACCACGAGTTTCCTACCGCGAAACAATCAGCGGCACAGCCGAGAAGGTTCGTGGCAAGTTTGTGAAGCAAACTGGTGGTCGTGGTCAGTATGGCGATGCCATCATCAACGTCCGCCCCTGCACCGCTGCCGAAGCGGAAGAGATGAAGGACGTCAAGTTCAAAAACAGCATCGGCTTCCTTGACAACGTCTCGCAGGGCAATATCCCCCGCGAGTACATCCCTTCGGTCGAAGTTGGTATCCGCAACGCAGCGGTCTCCGGTATTCTCGGCGGGTACCCAATGGTCAATATTCTTGTTGAACTCATCGACGGCTCATCCCATGAGGTTGACTCGAGTCAAATTGCATTCGAACAAGCCGGGGCGCTCGCCTTCCGGCAAGCCTGCAGCAAAGCGGGGCTCGCCCTGCTTGAGCCCATCATGAAGGTCATCATCACCACGCCGGAAGATTACTTCGGCGGCGTTTCGGGCGACCTCGCGAGCCGCCGCGGCCAGATTACCGATTCGGAAGTGCGTGGCAATGCTCGCATTATCTCGGCGGAGGTTCCGTTGTCTGAGATGTTCGGCTACACCACCGTGCTTCGCGGCATGACCCAGGGCCGAGCGAGTTCCACAATGGAACCTTCCGAGTACCGCGTCATGCCTCCAAGCCTGAGCGAAGAAGTGCTCGCCCACACGTGAGCACCGTAGCCCCTGCAGACGTATCGATTGACCAACACTGGCTCAATCACGCTGCCAAGCTTGCCGTGCGTGGCCACGGTGGCGCTCAACCCAACCCTCTCGTCGGCTGCATCATCATTAATGCAGCCGGCGTTGTTGTGGGAAGCGGCCATCATCGGAAAGTGGGTGAAGCCCATGCCGAAGTCGCCGCGATCAAGATGGCCGGAAAACACGCCCTCGGCAGCACGCTCTACGTCACGCTTGAACCATGCAGCCACCACGGCCGCACGCCGCCCTGCGCCGAAGCGATTATCGCAGCGCACATCAACACGGTGGTCTACGCTGAATCCGATCCACACCCACACGCCTCCG
>JABJQE010000096.1 GCA_018663565.1 Phycisphaerae bacterium | reverse complement strand
GACGAATCACAACCGCGTGATGGTGCAGTACAGATCGCCGAGCGGGCTGCTTCGGCGGCGGTACTTCAGCGACGCGGCCCGCCCTCCATGCGCCGCACTTGGACCGCAGTGGGCACGCATCACACTGGGGCGCCTTGGGCGTACATACCAAAGCGCCAAGCTCCATCATGCCCTCATTCAATACTGCAGGCCGATCGCACTGCGACACGAATGACTCTGCGCGTTGCCAGGTCTGCTTGATGTATGCGCGATCTTCGGGTCGCCTATCGTCGCAGTGCAGCCGAGCCAGCAAACGCGTCACGTTGCCATCCACAATTGGAACCCGCTCGCCTCCCACAATCGAGGCGATACTTCCCGCCGTGTACCGCCCCACACCGGGCAGCGTGAGAAGCAACTGCACATCAAGCGGCACTTCTCCGTCAAAGTCACTCACAATGACCTTCGCCGCCTGATGAAGATTCCTCGCGCGGCGGTAGTATCCAAGACCTTGCCACAATGCCAGCACCTCTTGCTCATCCGCGGCGGCGAGGTCACAAGGATGCGGATACCGATCCATGAACGGCTCAAACCGTTCAAGGACCCGGGCAACCTGCGTCTGCTGCAGCATGAATTCACTCACAAGCGACCGCCACGGCGTACGCCGAGCACGCCACGGCAAGTCCCTCGCCGCGCGCAAATACCATTGTTCAATGCCCTCGGTCCATGCTCTGACATCCACGCTCATACGAAGTAGTCTACGAGCACAACACGGAGAATCAGCCATGCTCAGAAAGTTTGCGTTCTTCGCCGCCGCAACCGCATTGCTTGCCGGGTGCCGCCTGACCTATCAGGTCACCATGACCGCGGACCACGGCACAATCAACCGCGAGACAACCGTATCAAGCGAAATCGAGCCGCTTGAAATTGCTGAACTCACAGAGACTTTCGGCGCACCGGACCGAAGCGACGATCCGGGAAACGCAACAACCCCCAAGACGCTCCTCACATTCCACAGTACTGAATCAGACGAAACATGGCCAGATGGTTTCGGTGGCCGTGGATCGTGGCAGGTCATCGACACGCCTATCGGAACCGCGCACTGTTTTCTGGAGTGCCTCGGCGGCGACACGTACATTGCAGATGACCTTCTCGCATTGCAAGATGGCATAGACGCAGTCAGTCTGCTCATACGCCGCGAACTCAGAACATCCCTGCAGGGCGAGAAAATACTCCCAAAGCTGCTCAACCTCATTGACCAACGCATTGCCCCCGACGCGAAAGACCTTGCAGTCATGGGCTGGGCACTCTTATTCGCCTATGAGATGCTGCCCCCCGAGGCCACAGAGGGCGGCATCATGACGGAGTACTTTGAGCAACGCCTCCAAGAGGCCGCGGCCGCTTTCTTGTGGCAGCGTGAGTGGCTGACCGCGAATGAAGCCTCCATGCTCGCACTAGGCGAGATCGAACTTGACGAGGACTTGGCCACAATGATCATTGCACGTTCGCTCGATGTGAACATGCGAGGCGATTGGAAACCAACAGCAGAATACATCGAAACACTACTCAAAAATGTATTCCCGGAGGACTTCGATAGCCAACTCGTTGCGACATTCACCGAGGCAGTCGGCGAGCACAGCCGACTGGCCGTGGCATGTGCCGCAACCACTGCAATTCTGACTAACCGTGAAGTCGAAGTGCGGATGAAGTCCGCCTCAGAACCTGCGATTACAAATGGAACGTGGGATTCATCCAAAGGCGTCATCACATGGAAGCTTGAAACAGCACCACTCGCTGTCGGAGTTACGACGCCCCCACTGTGCTGGTCAGCCATCTGGGCAAAGCCCAACGCAACAGCACAGGACAGCATTCTTGGGCACGTCGGCATTACGGGGGCCCAACTTGCTGGCTTCTGCATCGCATGGAATGACGCAATGCCCGAAGCAAAGAAGCATGTGCGAGAGATTCTCAATTCCTTCGCCAAAGCTCGACACGGAACCGACATCGAGGCTGAGTCAGCAGAGCTCCTCGCGGAGTGCCGCGCCG
>JABJQE010000095.1 GCA_018663565.1 Phycisphaerae bacterium | reverse complement strand
GCTGAACGCAAACTTGCAACGCTGCATGAACAGCGATCTGCGATGTCGAAGTTGATGGTCCAGCAAGCCACGGCGATGCAAACTATCGGAGCGGGATTGCGCTCATGTCGACTCGATCCGCTGGTGGAATCATGTGGCGATTATGTGGTCCGGGTGCCGACTGAGCAGCAGGGGACACTCCACTATGACGACCTGTCGGTGCAACTCACATGCTCGCCAGCTTTGCCGCGGGGCATCGCACCGGCTCAACGGTTTGCGAGAGGGAGCGATGGATCGTGGCAGCCGATAGCGGATGAGCGGAGCGGCAGCGATGAAGTGTGGCTCGCTGGTGACCAGCACTTGCACACGACCTGGTCGCTTGATGCGCACGTACTTGACGGTACCGAAGAAGGTCCCGCTGGGTATGCCGATGCGGCCCGCGCCGTTGGGCTTGACTGGATCATGATTACCGATCACTCCAATATCCATGCGTGGTGGGGCGGTGACTGGTTCTTCACGCCTGAACAGCACGAAGCCGCGCGGCAGGAAGCAGCGAGTTACCGAGCATCTGAGCTATGGCCCGTGTTGTATAGCCAAGAAATGGGACTCGGTCGGACAGGATTCTGGGAAGTCGCCTCACATATGTTGGTGTATCCACTCGACACATTCGATGCGCCTTATCTTGAGAATCCCTCCGCAGGCTTGGTATTCGGGCACGCCGAATGTGAAGATGAGCAAGTCATCATTGACCGTATTAATTCAAACGGCTGTTATGGCTTCATTGCTCACGCTTTTGACGAGGGCACGTTGTTCTTTGCGAAGTGGAATTGGAACAACGGCGCGACGGGATGGGCGGGACTGGAAATTTGGTGTGATGCCGAGAGTACGTTCAAGGAAGAAGACTTGCTGGCACTCAACAAGTGGCACGATTTGCTACGTGACATTGCGCCGCCTTCTGGTGGCGTCTTGGCTGATCGTCCCGGATTCCCAACGCGATTTCCTGTGGGAATTGGGAACAGCGACGCCCACCAGACCGGCCATATTGGCCAAGTCTTTACCTACGCGCCCTTAGAGAGTGTTGTGCCAACAACGCTCCGCGAAGTATTCCTCTCGGGTCGTTGTGTCGCATCAGACGGTCCGCTGGTGACCCTCTCGTGCAACACAAGCGGTATTGGCGACGTGGCGATACTGCCTGAGGGCAAGGCTCGCACGGTTGTGCGGCTCGAGACCACGAGTGAATTTGGCACTGTTGATCAGTACACCTTCGTGCTCGAGAAGGATGGCGAAACACTGTTGACATTGCCAACAGGAGATGCCAGCGGCTACGCCGTTGAATACGTCATTGACTCGCCGACGATGTTTGCCGATGGGACTTATCTCACAGCGTGGGCGCAGCGGAATGACTTGGAGCGACTCGCGATGACGAACCCAGTGTGGCTTCAGCCCGCGATGCCCGGTGATGTCGATGGAAGTGGAAGTGTGACTATTGATGACATGCTCGCAATGCTTGGTGCCTGGGGACCATGTGAAGGGTGCCCGGCAGATGCCAATCGCGATGGCGTTGTGGATGTCAATGACGTATTGTTGTTGCTTGCCGCCTGGGGCAGCTAGTCAAAGATCAGCACAATCCACGCAATAAACAGCATGATATGTACCGCGCCTTGCAGGCTATTCGTACGTTCGCCCGCGAACGTGACTGTGCTGACAAGCAGCGTGAGGACCAACAGCAATGTGTCCAATTGATCGAGCCCAAGCTGTACGTGTAAATCAGTCACAAATCCCACGACAATGACGGCCGGGATGGTCAGCCCGATAGTTGCAACCGCTGAACCGAGACAAATGTTGACGCCTCGCTGCATGTGGTTTCCAAGTGCAGCTCGAATGGCAGCTACGCCTTCAGGGGTTAGTACCAGTAGGGCAACAACTAGGCCCGCCAATGCTCGTGGTGCGCCAAGTTGCACAACGCCAACATCAAGCAATATGGCGAGTTTCTTGGCCAAGAGCACAACAGGCAGCATGGTGAGGACGAGCAGCACGGCGTGGAATGGAACCGTTCGCATGGTTGCTGGCGGATCGTGCTGGTCGATCATGGCAAGATCATCTTCATCTTCATTGCCATCGATGGGCTGCGTAAAGAAGTGTCGATGTCGCATCGTCTGGACGCCAAGAAAAATGCCGTAGAGACTCACGCACATGGCGATAAGGAAGATAGACAGCAACGGTGAGGCCGAGGCGTCGGGTGTCGATGTCGTGTACTGGGGCATGACAAGCCCAAGCACCGCAAGTGGGATGAGCACCGACAAGTAGGAGTTGGCTCCACGGAGGTTGATGACTGGCTCATGATGCTTCAGTCCTCCGACAATGAGCGTCAAGCCCACGAGTCCATTGAGCACGAGCATCAAGACCGAGAACATCGTGTCGCGGCCGATCGCGGGGTCCACATCGCCAGTCAACATGACCATTGAGATCATGGTGACCTCAATGCCGATGACGGCGATGGTCAAGATGATCGTGCCGAGGGGTTCTCCGAGCAAGATGGCAAGGCAATCGGCATGACGCACCACCGAGAAGGCCGACCACAGAATGATGAAGAAGAGCCCGGCAAAGACAATGATCGACCGAATGGGCGTGGCAGCGGGGTCTTGGAACCAGTCGGGAATGATGAGCCATGTCACGACGGTCGTTAGGAGGCCGGCAAGCAACGCCAATTCGGACTTCAAGAGGCCCGGACGGGGTTTAGAAGGTGTTGCTTTGGTGGATGTCATGGGGTACAAACCATAGCGAACTCTGCTTGAGCGTAACGTTGCGGATGTGGCGGATCCAAACCGTCAATAGGGCCGTATTGTTGTTTGATGCGGAGAATG
>JABJQE010000094.1 GCA_018663565.1 Phycisphaerae bacterium | reverse complement strand
TATTTGCTCATATGTGAGATCAGTCATCCACAACGATGTGTGGACGAATGGATCGCTTGTGCACACCGCGGTCTTGATGTCCATCGAGAGATGTCCACCCTCGCCGCCCACGCGGGAGAGGCTGACCGATGGTTCGAAGTCGCCCATCCAGTGCCTCGCATGATCGAGATAAGCGCACGAAGTAGCCAAGACAAGAGCAGCGAGGAGGCCAAGTATGGCCAGTGGCGATCGATATGACATAGCATGATTCTACGCCGTGGGCGGATATGATGCATTGCCGTGAACGACACCAAACAAGCCCCACAATCACCGGCCTGGTCCGACGCTGATTTGCGAGCCAACCCGCACGAAGCAGCCGACAAGGCGGCCCGTGTTGAGGCCATGTTCAGCAGCATCGCAAAGCGGTATGACCTGAACAATCGCGTGCACTCCATGTGGCGTGATCAGGCATGGAGACGCGAGGCAGCGAAACTCGCCGCAATCAAGCCGACAGATGATGTGCTCGATATGGCCTGTGGGACAGGCGACTTGTCGGAGATCCTTGCAGCCAAACGCCCTCGAACAGTTCTTGGCATGGACTTCACCCGTGCAATGCTCGACGTAGCCCGGCACAAGGCCTCAAGAATCACCCGAAAGCCAGGCCAGATCGTGCCCGAGTATCACTGGGGCGACGCCATGGATATTGAGTTGCCAGACCAGTCTATGGACGTCGTGACCATTGCCTTCGGGCTTCGCAATGTCAGTGACCCTGCAATTGCGGTAGGGGAGTTCGCCCGCGTGCTTCGCCCCGGTGGGCGACTGATCGTTCTCGAGTTCAGTACGCCTCGCAATGCATTGATCCGATGGTTCAATTCGGCATACACAAAACACATCATGCCTTGTACCGCAACCTTGCTTTCAGGTGACAGATCCGGCGCGTATCGCTACCTACCTAAGTCTGTGAGCACGTTTGCCGACCCGGCAACGCTCGCGTCTATGGTTTCGAGCGCGGGGCTCGCTGTCACAAAGCAGCTTCCCCAATCACTGGGCATCTGCACGATAACGCTCGCAACCAGATGAATCACACCCCGCCGGCGTGCGGGACGACCTTCAATGGGATGCGGATTCGATGCGACACGCCGTCAGGTGCATGATTCAGGGTGATCTCTCCTCGCATTTCGCCCTCAATCAAGCCGCGGATCAACAGGGTGCCCGTGCCAGCAACAGCATTGACGTTGGGTGCGGGACCGCCGGTTTCCCGCCAGTCGATGACAATGACTTGCCCCTCAGGGGCCTCGCCTACATCCCACTGTATCTGTAGCCAACCAACGCCTGATCCAAGGCTGCCATGTTCGATGGCGTTGGCAAACATCTCTTGAAAAACCATGGCGAGCGGGGTCGCCTGTGCGGCGCTCACGTCGATATCAGGGCCAGTCATTCGAATCCGCTCGCCGAACTCTACGGGACGAAGCCGCTCAAGCAAGGAAAACAACTCAACAGGGGACCAGCTGCGTTCCGAGAGCATCCCGTGCACCGCGGCCATGGCCGAGATGCGACGATCAATTCGATCAGCAAACTCGGGCACAGAAGGGTCATTTGCACGCGACACCCCAATCAACGCAGAGAGCGAGGCGAGGTTATTTCGGATGCGATGATTCAATTCCCGCAGCATCAATGACTGCAGTGAGTTTGTTCGGCGAAGTTCTTCGCCAACACGATCGCTGCGATCGCGTTCTGAATTGATGCGTGCTCGAATCAGCTCGAGGCTTGCGGCGAGTGGCGCAAAGTCGCCAGCACAGTCTGCAGAAACTTCTGTGTCCGTTCGCCCGGATGCAAGTTGAGCAGCCTGATATTCGATTTGACGAACAGGACGCCCAACGAGCCGGCCGATCATCACGACCAAGAACACGCTCATGAGCAAGAATACTGTTCCCATGCAGATCAGTGTGGCCAGCGTGGTCCAGAGCCGCGCGGTTCCAAGCGACGTGGCCGAGAGCACGACCTGCATGATCTGCCCGCTCGGCCCTTCAATGCGATACACGTCACTGGGCTGAATGCCCGCCGGTAAGGCAAGAAGTGGTGAATCAACTTGAAAGAGGGTGAGTTCAGGAGTCGCAGCCTGAAGATGACGCAAAATGGCACGAGCCTCTGGGGCTGACTCAATATTCGCAATCATCGCAAAGCCCATAGCTGCGTACTGCTCAGCTGCATACTCCCGCTGGGAATCAAGACGCCAGTCACCAATACGCCACAGCAGCACTGCGGCGATCAGCACCACGAACACGAGCCAGATCAGGGTGGCGCTCAACACGCCAACTTGCAGCAAGCCAGCCGGGGCTTCGCGAGTTGCCGTATGAGTTTCATGTGCAGCAGGCATGTTGGAAGACTACCCCGTAAGCGGCCAGAGGCCAGAGTTTGACATAAGAGTCATTATCGGCGGGCATGGGGGAGGTGCATCTCAATGGCCTTTTCCAGCTTCTGGACTGCTTGTGGCGCAATAGCCTGGGCCAAATGCAAACGAATGGCGTCTTGGGTGGCAGCGATATTCGCAGGCGGATTCGCTGGAGACAGCCCCATGCACTCCGGTGGTACCAGCTCTGGATAACTCAGCCGATCGGGCAGCCACGGCAGACAGCCAGCAAGCATCGCCTCAACAACGCCCACGCCAAAGAACTCGTGCCGAGCGGTTGAAAGCACCCAGTCGCACGCGTGAAGCCACGACTCATACTGTGCCCGCGGTGCCCGGCCGGCGTGGATGATTCTCTCGCCCGCTTGTTGCTGCAATGCAGGAAATGCCTCTGGGATAGTATTGAACTGTTCTCCAAGCAAGACCCAGCCGAGTTGATCACGCTCGCCACGCTCAGCATCGATCGCAAGCAATTCTTCGGGCCCCTTGTCGTGCTCCCACCGATGCGGCCAGGCCACCAGCGTGAGCCCACGTGATTTAGCCTCAGATGCCTTATGTAAAACTCCCGGATCCGATGCGACGGGTATTTCTACCGGTGGCCACACCACTTCGGAGCGGTCTTCTATTTGATCCAAGATGCTTCGATCCACGGCCCCTTTGGCCGCCCGCACAATAGTCTCGGCGTGGGCGAGGAATGAGTCGCGGTTCCAATTGCTGTTCCACAGCACGCGATCGGCTGCAAGCATTGACATAATGTTCGTGGCAACCGCGTGCACATCACGGTGATCTTTCTCTCCGGTCGATGCAGGGTACTCAGCCTGATTCTCATGCATGTATAACACACGTGGCAACGCTGCTAGACGAGGCGGCAACAGCGACACAAGGTCAGCAAGTGGCACCAGCGAGGTGGCGAACACCAGATCCCACTCCCCCGCCAGTACCCCTGCCTTCTTCGCCTCAGAGACAAGCGAAGGCGCCGAAAGACGCAGTCGCCATCGCCAGTTCGCTGCCCCAAGGACGATCCAATGCCAGTTCATCTCGGCATGCCGGCAGATCGCCTCACGAACCGCGCGATGAGAACCAGAATCCCACGCTTCAAAGGCGAGGACATAAGGCGGCTTGCCTGTACTATTGATCACCATGGATTCCGCCGATCTCACTGACACGTCGAATATTCCTCAGATCCTGGCGCCACTGTGCGCTGTATTCAGACGGTACCTCAAGTCATGCTCGCTTCGCTACACCTCGGAGCGAGCGGATGTGCTTGCAGCGGTGATGGAAACCGAAGGTCTCTTTGATGCGGACTCGCTTCTCATGGAGATGCGATCTGAACACAAGAATGTATCGAAGTCCACGGTGTACCGCACGCTTCGGCTGCTCCAAGATGCGGGCATTGTGGCGCCATTTATGTTGCTTGATGCAAAGATCACCCACTACCAGCTTGTGTACGGCCGAGAGCCCTCCGACTACATGGTCTGCGTCAAGACGGGCAAACTCATGCCGCTGCAATGTGATGATGTTGTCGCCCTACGAGAAGGGATCGCGGCCGATGCCGGCTGGGAGACCGTTGGCCACCGCTTTGTGATCTACGCGGTGTCGCCCGAAGCCGCGAGCGACAAGAGCCTAGATGCATCTCCCCACTGAATAAGGGCGACTCGCCCCTCCTCTGCATGCAGAAGTTCAATGAAAAGTACATCGTGACCAGCAAGCAGGTCACGAACGCGATCGGCCCACTCAACGCACACAATTGCTGAATCGCTCCCCGCCCACTCATCCCATCCGAGATCAATCAATTCATGCGCCCCATGCACGCGATACGCATCAACATGCATCAAGCGGCCACCGGTTGAGATGGCGTGCTCGTGAATGATGCCGAAGGTGGGGCTTGACATGTCCGCAATGCCCATCGCCTCGCCGAGAGATTGAACGAGTGTCGTCTTGCCTGCGGCGAGTTCCCCCGTCAGCGCAACAACGTCGCCAAGTCGGAGTTGCCTCGCCAGTATGCGTCCGAAGGCTGCGTGCGATTCGACATCTTGAAGTTCCAATTCCAAGGTGCTCATGATCCGTGATCCCATCCAGAGTCTGTGACATCTGTGGTTGTTCCGTTCGGCTCAATCAATCGAACCAGAGGCTGACTCTCACCGTCGCCCTGCTCTAATCGGCCAATGACGTGAAGCGGGCACCCCCCACCCACTGGAATACACTCAATCAACTCGCACGCAGGCGAGATGGCCATAAGTAGTTCATAGTCTTCGCCGTCGCTCATAGCCTGTTCAACCGAGGCTCCGCCGCGGCATGGAATCATGGCCGATTCAATCGCCGCCACGACTCCACTCGATTGTGCGAGCCTGCCTGTGTCGCGTCCGAGCCCATCGCTGATATCAATCATTGCGTGCAGTTGTTCGCCGTACTGAGCACGAAGCCACAGCGCTTCCTGAACTCGAGGGGAAAAGTCCAGATGTGGACCATCTCCATCACTGTCAAGCGAACCGCCAAGCACCCCCGTCACGACTAAGAGGTCGCCAGCCTGACCACCTGATCGCAGTACTGGCCCAGGCTCTACCGGCGTACCGAGTACAGTGACCGATACCGTCAGCGGATGAGATGCGTCTCGGTGAATTGCAATGTCTCCACCTACGAGTGGTGCGCCAACACGCGTGGCTGAATTGTTCAATCCACTGCAGAGGGCATCAACATCTGACTTCGATGATGTTGGCGGCAAGACAACCGATGCCAACGTCGCGAGCGGCTTACCCGCCATCGCTGCGATGTCACTTACGGCTCGGTGCACGGCCTTGATGCCAATCCGGTCCCAACTCACGCGAGCGGCGCGCACATGCAATCCGTCTATGACCTGATCAACGCCTGCAAGCAGAGACTCTCCTCCGACTGCAACGTGCGCAAGATCATCGCCAGGCCCAAGCAATACCCGGGTGTCTTCGGTGCGAGCACGCTCGCTGATCATCTTCAATACATCTGATTCATTCACAAGGGGCATAGTAGATCCACAATCGCTCACGCAGGCTGATGGAGGTCCAATCAACCTGTTCTTGCAGGTTTACAGGAACCCCCCTCTGGACACCACGTATCAAAGATCAGACCTCTCTGGCCCTCTCTCCATACCTTTCTCCCAGCATCGCCGCCGGATCCTGTTCTGGGTCAGGCGGCGATGTACACGCAGATGGAGTCAGGCTTCGATGCGGGAGCCTACACCAGTCTTCGTGAGCATCGAATGATGGCGTACTACCGACGCGTGAATTGCCCAATTGGATGGGTGCCCAACACTTGTCACTTTGGAATCAACCTGAGAAAGCGCCGAGCGTGATCAGGAGATCATCAATGTCGACATCGCCATCATCATCAAGATCTCCGGGACACGCACCTGTGCATGAACCGAAGTCGGCGAGAATCAGTAGTAGGTCTTCGATATTGACGATGCCATTCCCGTCCACGTCGCCCACTATCGAGACATCATGCCACCAACGATCTGCAGGGATGACCTGCTTGGCCAATCCGCCGCCTTCGATACGCGAAACCACGCCTGCGCCTCCGCCGCGTTCAAAGAACTCGACACGCACTCGATGCAGCCCCGCTGCGAGCAGGATCTGGCCAGCCTCCTCGTTCATCCCATGAAGTCCATCGTTGTCGACGACCATCTCATCCCCGACGTACAGACGTGAGCCGTCATCCGATTCGACATAGAGGGTGTAATTCGACGTGATCGGCACTTCGATCAATCCCTCGAACACCGCGCCAACATCATCTGAGAGTCCAGAGCCGGCAAACACACCATTGGTCGATGCGAGGTCGATACCCGCCAGAACTTCTCCGCCGATCGGTGTCAGTGTGTCGAAGTCAGGCAAGACGCTCGGCGCATCGAGGTCGTAGTACTGCACCGTAGTGCCGGGTGCGACTGAGGTCGGCGAGTCCGCCGGCCTGGGCAATATGAAGTGCACCAGAACACCCGCGCGGTCACCCTGACCGCTGCCATCAATGATGTCGTAGAGGAACCCGTCAAGACTGAGGGTTTCAGCAGGCGGCGTGTACCGCAGGACACCATTTTCGCCGCCGATCAACTCGATGGTGCCGCCATAGGCGCTGGCTGTGTCATGATCGATGATGGTCGGGTCCGAGCAATCATTGGCATAGTCGTTGAGGAGCACATCGATGTCGATCGGCTCACCAAAGACAGCCTGGACTTCATCAACGTTGGCAACGGGCGGACTGCCGTCACCACCGAGTTCGCACGAGATACCCGCCATGTAGTTCTCGATCGTCGTTTGGACGGTTGGATGGAAATCCATCACCATGTTGGAGATGCCGCCACTGCAGAGATGGCAGTAACTCATGATGGTGCCGCCCCACGCGGCGCTGCAATCGTCGTTGCCACATCCATCGATGGGAGGGTTGTAGTCGTGCGTATGGTACGTGCCACAGTTGTGCCCGGTCTCGTGGGCTACAACCATCAGATCCCAGTTGTTATTGCTGTGGTCTTCGATGGGCAGCGGGAACGATCCTGAGAGATTGCCTGATACCGCGTATCCGCTGCCTGTGCAGACGACACCGACGTACGCCACCCCCCCACCAAGACCCTGCCCGCTGAGCATGTGCGCCAGATGCCGATCGACATGGTCCATGGAACTGTTCCAGTGGCCGGCAAACTCTGAGAGCCGCGCGCCAGAGTCCCCAGTAGTCCATGGATCAGAAGACGTATCCCACAGCCTGAGATAACAAATCTGCACCGCAAAGTCGACGTCTTCGAGATAGATGCTTGAGACAGCGCCGATCAGCGTCGCGGCGTACTCGCCGCTCGCCTCGGTATCACCACCAAACAAATTGGTGAACTGCCAGTCGGTCTCGATCGCCATACGCAGGCTCGGCGGACAGTTGATACCACGGCTTCGCGTGCCCGAGAGTGGCTCTGGCCACGCGGTGGTGAGCGTGGGTGTCTGGCAGGTGGACTCGATCCATCGCATGTTGTCCGGGTCAATTGTGTTGAGATCGTAGATGGCCGTCCATCGTCCATCAGGCGGCTGCGAGAGAACCCACTTGGCATGACCATCTTCGACGTACCCATTGACTGAAGACGGGCCGATCGAAAGGAATGCTTCGGCACTCTCATCGCCGGTCACATGACCACGGAAAACCGCCAACGTCGGTTGCGGCACTTCATGCTCGACGATGCGGCCATCTTCGATCTTCGCCACGACGACTTTCGCGTCCTTGGTAAAGACCTCGAATCGTTCAAGTTCAAGCGACAGCGGTTCACGCTGGCCGGTCGGCAGCAAAATGGTACGGCGATCGCCAACGTTGAACTCCGCCACGAGATCGTGATCGATCGTAATCGCCACGCCTCCGAAGGCAGCGACCTCCGCCGGTTGCGAGGGGACTTCCTGCGCTAATGGGGCCGCGCCGAGCGATGCAATGACACCAAACAGACCTGCGATCATGTCCAGAGACTCCTCTTCTTCTTGAACGTATCGTTCCGAACGTACACGCAAGCCGCAGTTTGGGCAACATCGAATAGGCAAAACTGGACACCAGCGTCAGATATTTCATGCCTGGGGCCAGAACCAAAGATGGCACGTATTCTCAATACGATCCATTATGGATCATGTGCCAGGGGGAGAATACTGATGGAACACATTGCGACAAGTGTGATCATGTCGATTGCATGCTCGCCTGCCGTCGCTCAACCGCTTGCGATCAATAGTTTGACATTGGCAGCTGTAGCCCCGCGTTGAGCGGCAAGTACTGCCTGGCCGCGCTCAACAAGAACGTCCCGAGCAGCAGAGTCGGCGCACAATCTGGCAAGTGTTGCGCGAAGGTCCGCAGCTTCGCACTGCACGAGCCCACCACCGTCTCGAAGCAGCTTGACGGTATCAGAGAAGTCCGCGACTGCTGGCCCGATGACTACAGCGGCCCCTCGTGCAATAGGTTCGACCGGATCAGATCCATGAAGATCTCCAAAGCTCCTGCCGATGACGACAACGTCAGCGAACTCATAGGCCGCGCTGAGTTCGCCAATCGTGTCGAGCAAAAATCGACCCGTTGCAGCCTGTTCACTATTTCCAGTTGATCGACGGACACAGGGAGACAAATCGCGTTCCGCACTATCCCACCACTCTGGCCGGCGCGGCGCGCACAAGAGTTGTGCTGCCTCCGGACAGGCCGCCCGCAACAGCGACTGCTCGCCAGGGGCAGTTGATCCGCCGACTATGACAATCTTCGACCGATCAATCCCAAGCGATTTGGCAAGTTGCTCGCTCGCGGTCGATTCGTCGCCCCCACCAACGCTATCCCACTTCATATTCCCGGTGACTTTGACGCGGTCAGGCCGTGCTCCGAGCGATACAAATCGATCAGCGACCTCCTGCGTCTGGGCTCCCACCGCAGCAAGCCTGCGAAACATCGGCCGCACAAACGGCCGAATCCAACCGTATCGACGATGACTTCGACCTGAGAGTCGTCCACTGACTACCACCACTGGGATGCGCCGCTTTTGACAAATGGCCGTCAGGTTCGGCCACACTTCCAGTTCAACCAGGCCGACTGTTGTGGGCCCGATGGATTTTAAAAACCGCCGAACCGCCCACGAGAAATCGAAGGGCCATCGCACAACCGTATGCCGATCGCCAAAGAGCTCTCTCGCTCGTCCAACGCCTGTGTCGGTTGTGCTTGCAATGACCACATCAACGCCGCTGTCAGCGAGTTGCTGAACAAGTCCACGAATCGCTCCAGCCTCGCCAACCGACACTGCATGAAGGACGATCCGTCCAGCCGCAGGTGGCGGATCAAGCAGCTCTGTATGCCCAAACCGGGCCCGCCAATCTGTGCGGTGTCGCCCACGAGAAACCATGCGTGGAAGCCACACCACGGCCGTCACGGCGGCAACGAGTATCAGAATCAGATCCACAATCCGCGTCATGTGGGGAATGGTACGGCCCCCCCACCGAAACGCGATGCAACCCAAAGCCGGATCTATGCGAATCTATCTTAAGTGGGCCAAGAGTGGCCTTCTTGCGAATAGACCATGCTTGAGATTACCACCATGCTTGAACTGCACGTCATCAACCAGAAGACTGGGCAGATGATCGGTGCCTTTGCCATTGGCGATGCCGCCGAAGTCGTCGTCGGCCGTGATCAATCGTGCGATATCTGCATCTCCTCAGCTTCAATCTCCAGAGAACATTGCGTGATTGAGCAGATTAATGGCGTGCTGACCTTGCGAGACCTTGAGTCAAGCGGAGGTACGCTGCTCGACGGGGAACCGATTAAGGACATCCGCCTTGTGCACGGCCTCGAAGTACAGGTAGGCCCGACACTGCTTCGATTTCTAGACAGTTGAGTCGGTCCTCCGGGGTCAGTCCCCGCCTCTGCCGCTGACCCTATTTTCCTCAGCCGGCCGCCAAAGAAGGCAGAGAGAGCAAGGGGCTCATCAACTGCCGCCGCCGCCGAAGCCGCCGCCTCCACCAATACCCCCGCCTCCGCCGCCTCCGCCCCCATTGCTGAAGTTGCGGATGAGTTCTTTGAGATCAGCGAGCATATTGTCGAGTTGCATCTTGTTCGTTGGCAGACCTTCGAGTTGCATACGAGTCTTCACTGCCTTGCTCACGCGGATGGCGGACATATACAACTGCAATGATCTGAGGGCCGTCTGCAATTGATACATCGCACCGCCGCCACGCATGCGTCCATACTTCTTGAAGGCAGCGCGAGCCCGATCTGCTGATGACCTCCACTTTCGGCGATGCGATTCAACCAATTCCGATGCGTCACCGACAATGTGGTAGCGGCGATAGCCCAATGAGGCCAGGATGCCCTCAATATAATTTTCCGATTCAGCCGTCCCATCGCAAACCAGGAACTGTTCAGCAGTCCGTCCATCGAGATTGATCGTTGGCGGATTCATTAGCCACTGTGCGCTAATCTTTCGCGGCCGTTCCCCTTGATTATCAACCGAAATGTCCCCGCCACCGTGACCGAACCAGATTGCTTCGCGGCCTCGCCATGTTGCGCTTGCCGTTGCTTCAGGAACGACAAAGGCCTGCACAAAGGCGCGGCGATCTGGCTCGTCCCATCCACCGAACTGCACTAGGCCACGTACATCGCCCATTGTGGCCCGAAGATATTTTCCGTACTTCTGCGGATCGCCAGAAACTGGGTAGGCCCACTGCGCCCACACGATGGCTGCGCCACCGAAGTCAGCATCCGGATCCATGTACAAGTCTTCCCAAGATAAGGCAAGCAACGACGCAGCGCTCATTGCATCCTCGACATAGCACACCTGTCGAACATCTGGCAATTCCTGCTGGAAGGATTCGCGGATCTCTGCCATGGGCTTGAGTTGAACACCTGACGCATCGGAGCGATTTGGCTGCCCGGTCCCCTCCATGATGTCCACCACTTCGTCGTCAACATTCTTAAAATCGTGGCTGTCCATCTTGATGATGAGCATGTCAGGATTGATCGTCTTGATGTCTTCAATAATGGGCTCGTACAACTCGGGCAGGATGTCTGTGCCAACCTGGCCTCGCATCGGAACGATGTACACCGACAAACTGTCTTTGTCGTCAGACTGCTGCACAAGAACCGGATAGCGACTCGTCGCATCCTCGTCAGCGGCGTTCGCTGTGGCAAAGCAGAAACTGCCTGCGGCCGCTATGGCCCCGAATGTCCGAAGGGCGTGCTGTGTCAATTCGCGTCGTTGCATGTCCATACTCCTGAGACTCGATTCGGGAAGAAACCCACATCCCTGAGTATAGCCGCGGATTCGAGCCGAC
>JABJQE010000093.1 GCA_018663565.1 Phycisphaerae bacterium | reverse complement strand
TACAAAGTGCGGCGATTCAACTTCTTTGACTTCTATCGCCGCGATCCACTTCGCGAGACTGGAATGTTGCAGGTCCAGCCGGACTACTACATCAAGCAGCAGAGCGGTGGTGACCCACTGCGTCGAATGCAGTTCAATCCAGAAGTCACCGTGCGAATGCGTGGCGTCATGGAGAAGTGCACATTCTGCACACAGCGGATTGAAGCAGCCAAGATTTCCGTCCGGAATGAGTGGGTCAAGATGCCTGAAGCCGCCAAGGCTAAGGCAAAGCGTGTTGTCATTCCAGATGGCACGATCAAGCCTGCATGTGTCCAGACATGCCCCACGGGCGCGTTGGTCTTTGGCGATTTGATGGATGAAACCTCACGCGTTGCCAAGTTGCAGGCCAACCATCGTTCATATGACCTGCTGGGCGAACTGAATATCAAACCCCGTAATCGTTTCCTTGCTCGGATTACTAATCCAGTGGGCGGCGAGCGGTTCCCTGATGATTTCAAGGCCCACGGTGGACACGATGATGCCACCGATCACGGTCATGATCAGGAGCACAAAGAGGGCGAACATGCCCGCAATGAGGTGCATGACGGATGACCACGCTGCCGATCGACCATCCGATCGATGAGCTGAGCGATGATCCGCGTGAGCGGCCGCCGCTGGTTCTAAATCACCATGACTTCGGTTCGGTGACTGCAGAGATTCTGCGGGCCAACGAAGCGAAGCGACCACCAAAGGCGTGGTACATCGCATTTGTCATCTCGTTCTTGATGATGTCAATGCTCGGTGTGCTTGTTGGCTACCTCGTCGTCACCGGCGTTGGAGTATGGGGTAACAACAGCCCGGCCATGTGGGGCTTCCCGATTGTGAACTTCGTGTTCTGGGTCGGCATTGGCCACGCGGGCACGTTGATCTCGGCCATCCTCTTCCTGTTCAGGCAGAAGTGGCGAACATCGATCAACCGGTTCGCTGAGGCGATGACCATCTTCGCGGTGATCTGTGCCGGCCTGTTCCCAGGCATCCATATTGGTCGCGTCTGGTTGGCCTATTGGCTATTCCCGATTCCAAACCAAATGGACATGTGGCCACAGTTCCGCAGCCCGTTGTTGTGGGACGTGTTTGCCGTCGGGACATACTTCACCGTGTCGCTTCTATTCTGGTATGTGGGCATGATTCCGGATCTTGCGACGCTTCGTGACCGCGCGACCAACAAGGTGCAGGCCATCGCGTATGGCATCGTCGCCGTAGGTTGGCGGGGCAGTATGAGGCATTGGCATCGTTACGAGCGTGCGTATTTGCTACTCGCCGCCTTGGCCACGCCGCTTGTGTTGTCAGTTCACTCGGTCGTGTCCTTTGACTTTGCTGTGGCCCAGCTCCCCGGCTGGCATACGACGATTTTCCCGCCCTACTTTGTGGCAGGGGCCATCTTCAGTGGTTTTGCCATGGTGCTGACGCTGGCCATTCCGGCTCGTGAGTTGTGGGGTCTTGAGAACTTCATCACCAAGCGACATATTGAGAATATGTGCAAGATTGTGCTGCTGACCGGTTCGATGGTTGGCTACGCATATGGCATGGAATTCTTCATCGCGTGGTACAGCGGCGAGATTTACGAATCATTCGCCTTTATCAACCGAGCCTTTGGTCAGTATGCCTGGGCGTACTGGATCATGGTGTCGTGCAATGTAATCTGCCCGCAGTTGTTCTGGTTCAAGGCGATTCGCCGCAACGTGTGGGTGATCTTCATCATCACGCTCTTTGTGAATCTCGGCATGTGGTTCGAACGATTTGTCATTACGGTGACGAGCCTCGCCAATGACTTCCTTCCAAGTAGTTGGGGTTGGTTCGAGCCAACATGGGTAGACGTCGGAACATTCGTGGGCAGCTTTGGTTTGTTCATGACGTTGTTCTTGCTCTTTATTCGATTCCTGCCAATCCTGGCGATTAGCGAGATCAAGGGTGTGATGCCCGAAGCAGATCCTCATGCTCATCATGGGGAGGATCACGCATGAGCGATACGACTGGAAAAACCATGACGCAAGACTCCCCCGAAGCGGGGTTGTGGGGCTTGGCGGCGCAGTTCGACTCGACGGCCGGTATCTACGCCGCCGCCACGAAAACGCGCGAAGCGGGGTACGAATGGTTCGATTGCCATGTGCCGTTCCCGGTGCACGGCCTCGACAAGGCCATGGGCGTGAAGCACACCATTCTGCCGGTGCTCGTCTTCTTTGCAGGACTCACTGGATTGTGCGTGGCCATCTTCCTACAGGTCTTTACCAATTCGCTGCAAGTCAACTTGTGGGCATTGGTCGAGGTCGTTGGATACCAGTTTGATGTGTCAGGCAAGCCACTGATTAGTACGCCGGCGTTTGTGCCGGTGGCCTTCGAACTGACTGTGTTGTTCTCCGCGGTGTCGTGCGTGGGCTTGATGTTGTTTCTGAACAAGCTGCCGTGCCTCTATCACCCCATCCTCAAGTCGCCAAAGATGAAACGGATCACCGACGATCGGTTCGTCTTGGTTATTGAGTCGAAGGATCCGAAGTTCACGCGAGCAACTGCAGAAAAGTTCATGCAGTCACTGAATCCCGAACGCATTGTCGAGTTGGAGCACTAATCCCATGAGTGCCAAGAAGACAAATAATTCAGTGTCCGGCATGTTCTGGGATCTGCCCCGTGGGTTTATCTACAGCGGCATCCTTCTATTGTGCCTGCTACTTGTACCGCCAGTGCTCATTCTTCGTGCGCGTCTCGTGCCAAGTGATAAGCCTCGCATCCACCTCATTCAGAACATGGACAATCAGCCCAAGTTCCTCGCGCAGCATCAGAGCCTGATGTTCAAAGATGGCCGGGCCATGCGACCGCGGGTGGCAGGAGTCGTGGCCCAGAACGACATGGTGTCGGATACGCAGTATTGGCTTGGTCTTCAAGACGACGCCTATGTGACAGCATTTCCCCCGCAAGTTCATGTCGATGACGCCCTGCTCGACCGTGGTCGTGAGCGATACAACATCTACTGCTTGCCATGTCATGGTGTGACCGGTGCTGGAGATGGTCATGTGCACACGCGTGCGATGATCCTTCTCAATAATGGCGTGAATGGAACGGTGTGGGTACAGCCCCGCAATCTCCATCAGCCTGATATGCAGGACCAGCCCCCGGGCCAACTCTTCCACACGATCAGCAAGGGATTCGGCAACATGGCTGGATACGCGGCGCAAATCTCAGTGGCAGACAGATGGGCCATCACGGCCTGGGTGTATGCCCTTCAGGTTGGACGCAACGCACCGGCGGACTCGGTCGCTGGTTCGAGTTCCCTTCCAGTCAAGACACGCAACCTCGATGGAGGTGCACCATGATGACGCTTGACAGCAGCAAAGACGGACTGCGAATCGGCAGCCTGGGCACGACCGGCATGGCCATCGGTGGAATCATTGGTCTTGGTGGCATTGCCGCCACGATCGGCCTTGATGGCATGGGCGGCTCGGCCATCTTCTGGAAGTCCTACCTCCTTGGCTTCATGGCCGCTGTTGCTATTTGCCTCGGTGCCCTGTTCTTTGTCATGCTTCAGCACATCACCAAGGCCGGGTGGTCAGTCACGGTTCGGCGGCCTGCCGAAGCCATTGCTGGAAACCTGCAGTGGTTGTGGATTCTCTTTCTTCCAATCTTGGTGCTCGTGTGGACCGGTAAGGGTGCCGTGCTCTTTGAATGGTGCGATACGTCCTATATGCACGCAGACCATGTGCTTGAAGGCAAGATGGGGTACTTGAATGCGACCTTCTGGTCGATTCGAGCGATTGTGTACCTTGCTGTGTGGGCCTTGCTTGCTCGCTTTTATCGCAGTCAGAGTTTGGCCCAGGATCGGGATGGCGACTATCGCCGTACGCTGAGAATGCAGTGGTGGGCGCCGATTGGCATCATCCTCTATGGCTTCACGCAGACCTTCGCATCAATCGACTGGATTATGGCGCTTCAGCCAAAGTGGTTCTCCACGATGTTTGGTGTGTATTGGTTCACGGTGAGTTGCACAGGCTTCTTTGCCTCCATCATCATTCTGATTGTTCTGCTTCGGGCTTTGGGCCACGGCAAAGACGCCTTCACCCGCGAGCACATCCATGACCTCGGTAAGTTGTTGTTCGCATTCGGCGTTGTGTTCTGGGCCTATATTGGCTACAGCCAATACATGCTGATTTGGTACGCCAATATTCCAATTGAGACCGAGTGGTTTGCCCCTCGGCAACTCGGCAATTGGACGTTTGTGTCGTGGCTCTTGATTCTTGGGCACTTTGCCCTGCCATTCTTGCTGTTGCTTTCACGGTGGCCAAAGCGATGGCCGGGCATGCTGATGCTCATTGCTCTCTGGATGCTCGCGATGTTTGTGGTCGACGTGTACTGGCTCATCATGCCCATGGTTCCTGAGGCCGCTTTGGCGACAGCAACGAGTTGGGAGCAATTGCAGAGCGGTGTTGCCGACGGCACAATTGACATTGGCTGGCACCCATCTATTCTGAATCTAACGGCAGTCATTGGCTCTATTGGGCTAGTGGTCTGCGGCACGTTCTTCGCACTCGGCCGAGCCAGTATCGCGCCGACTAACGACCCACGCCTCGCAGAGGCGATGGCACACGAGCTATTCTGATGAGTCATGACGCACACCTAGAAGTTTCAGGCGATCAAGAAGACCCGACCTCAGGTCCATTGTGGGTTGTTGGACTCGCTGGCGCCGTATTGACCCTGGTGACGGTCCTGGGCGTGACATCGATCTACTACGCCGCGGAAAGAGCCGAGGTGCAGCACAAGGTGATGTCGGTTCGGTCACAAGAAGCAGGTCTTCGCCGTGAAGCTGATCGTATGGCGATGATGAACGACGCCCACTGGGAGCAGTGGACTGATGCGGACGGGATTCTCGCCGGAGAACGAACATTGATTGTTCCAATGGAGACTGCTCGCGACCTCGTCAAGAAGCGGTGGGGCGGCTCGGAGGGCGGTCACTAACCACTTCACATGACTCTTTCACAACGTTCAATTCGATGCGCGGCCGCATCACTTCTACTCGGAGTGATGTCGACGCCAGTTGCTGCTCAAATTCTTGCGGACGAGTTGCCCGCAGAACTCGATGGCGTTGGCATTGTGCAGCGACTGGATGCCCCAGTGCCGCTTGATCTTGCGTTTGTAGATCACACGGGCCAAGACGTCGTGCTTCGGGACCTGATAGTGGGTGATCGGCCAGTCATTCTGACGCTGAATTACTACAACTGCCCCATGTTGTGCTCACTTACGCTCAATGGCATGGTGGACGGTTTGCGAGAGGTTGATTTGGATCTCGGTGTTGACTACAACATCGTGACAGTCAGCATCAATCCAAACGAGGGTCCCAAACTCGCCACCCAGAATCGTAAGGGCTATCTCGCTTCGCTCGGCAAGGACGTGCCAGAGTCGGCCTGGCCGTTTCTTACGGGGACACAGGACAATATTGAGGCCCTCGCCAAGGGCGTGGGCTTTGGCTATCGATTTGATGAGCGAAGTGGCGACTATGCCCACACTGCGAGCATCACCTTCGTGACGCCTGATGGCCGGATTTCCAAGTATATGAACGACGTGGTGTTTCCCCCACGTGATATGCGACTGGCCATCGTGGATGCCTCGCAAGGCCGCGTCGGCAGTCTGATAGACACACTGCTGCTTTTCAATTGCTTTCAGTGGGACCCCGAGGCAGGTAGCTATGTTGCCAGCGCGTGGAAGATCATGCGGTTTGGGGCAGCGGTCACAGTCGTCTTGATTGCAGCTGGCGTATTGATCCTCATTCGTATGGGCCGAGGCAATTCGGGTGGTGGACAAGGAACGAACACAATGCGCATCGCTGATTCGACGAACACAGATAACGCCGCTTCTAACGAGGCGGCCCTTCAAATTGGTGGACTGTAGGCATGAGCATGCTTGGATTGCTAGCAACGACCAAACTTGGTGAGGCAACCTCCGGAGGCACGTTCTGGATGCCTGAGAATGCATCAACGACTGCGCAGGGTGTGGACGATGTGTTCTACTTCATCAATAACATCAACTACTTCTTCTTTGGACTCATTGTGCTTATTCTCATCTGGTTTGCATTGCGATACCGCAGCAAGCCATCTGAGCACGCAAGTTTTACCAATGACGCTCCGGTACATAACACGCCTTTGGAATTGACATGGACTGCTATTCCGCTGCTTATTGTGGGCGTGTTGTTTTGGCTTGGAATGGATGGGTACTTGCATCTCACCGATGCTCCAGATAACTCATATCCAGTTCAGGTGACCGGGCAAAAATGGTCATGGACCTTCCAACATCCAGAGTATGGCGTGACCGAAGCTGCTGAACTGACGGTTCCGCTTGGCCGTCCGGTGCGACTGCTCATGACGTCGCCGGATGTCATCCACAGCCTGTTCATTCCGGCCTTTCGTGTCAAGCAGGACGTTGTGCCTGGGCGCTACACCAGTCTTTGGTTTGAGGCGACAAAGCCAGGTCAGTACAGACTGTATTGCACTGAGTACTGCGGCAAGGATCATTCGAAGATGCTTGCTGTAGTCAATGTGCTTCCTGAAGATGAATTCCAAGAGCAACTCGGCAAGCTTGCTCGTGAGTACGAGGATATTGCTGACGAAGATTTGCCGGTCTATGCGTTGACGCGACTGTACAACCGATGTGCGTCCTGTCACTCCCTAGATGGAAAGTCCGGAACGGGCCCATCCTTCAAAGGGTTGTGGGAACGTACCAAGAATGGAACAACTGTATTTGCGGACGGATCGACGCTCAAGGATCACATGGGTCCAGGCGGCGAGTTTGAGGTGCCTGAGAATTACCTTCGCGATTCCATCCTCAACCCTCAGCACCACATCGTGCAGAATTACACAGGCGCAATGCCCACCTTTAAAGGCCAACTTAAACAACGTCAGATTGAC
>JABJQE010000092.1 GCA_018663565.1 Phycisphaerae bacterium | reverse complement strand
AGGTGTGCTTATTCCTCGGACGGCGACCGAGGGAATTGTCCAGCATGTCCTGACCTGGCATCGAGGACTTGATCGGGACATTCGGCCAGACCCCCTGTGGATTGCCGATATTGGCACTGGTAGCGGATGTATTGGCATCACGCTCGCCATGCAGTTGCCCACTGCACGTGTCGTGGCCGTGGACGTGTCCGTTGATGCTGTGGCGTTCGCGAAGAGAAACGCCAGCACGCATGAGGTTGAGGAACGTGTGGAGATCGTCGAGGGTAATCTCTGCGAGCCACTGAAAGGCCGTGGCCGCGACGGTTGCTTCGACGTGATTGTGAGCAACCCACCGTACATTGGCGACGCGCGGTACGAGCAGTTGCAGCCCAACGTCAAGTCATTCGAACCAGCTCTTGCGCTTCGAGGCGGATCCGACGGACTCGACATTGTGCGAACCCTCTTTGGAACAGCGCCGAAATTCCTGGCGCCCGGCGGTGTACTTGTTGTGGAAACCGACGACATCAACGCTACCGAGGCCTGTCACATCGCTGAATCGACTGGCACACTCGTAGAATGCCGCGTGCTCAAAGACGAGTTTGGCGACAAACGATTTGTGCGGGCCGAGCGATCGTCCGCCTAGCGGGTGAGGGTTCAGGGGTCAGGCCACGAGGCGGGGACCGATTCTGAGGCGAAGCCGCACGCTAGGTCGTAATTGCGTTGCGGACAGCTTCGATCAACTGCGAGGTGCGGAATGGCTTGAGCAGGATGCCCTGCACGCCGTCGGCACTCGCTCGCACGATGGTGTGATCTGGGTCGTAGCCGAATCCAGTCATGAGAATGACCGGCACGTCGGGCAAGACCTCTCTGGTCTTTGTGAAGACTTCGTATCCACTTGCATCTGGCAGTCTGATATCTGAGACCACCATGGCAAATCCTTCTGTGCTGCCCGCTGCGTCAAGCGCCGCAAAGGCCTCCGTGCCATTCGCGCACGAGGTGACGACGCAGCCCAACTTCTGGAGCACTTGAGAGACCTCGTCCCGAACTCGATCTTCATCGTCGACGACGAGCATGCGAATACCCACGAAGGCCGGATCGACTTCAATAGAGTGGATTTCATGCTCGGCATCAATAATCGATCGCGGCCCTGCAGCGCACGACGAGATTCGGTTTGTAATGGACGCAACGATCGCCTGTAGTTGGATCGCTGTTTCATGAACGCCACTACTCTGCAGCACGGCTGCAAGTTCTTGCAGATCAGCAATGGGTCGCTCGAGTTCCGAAGTCATGTTCATTGCAACTTGCTCGCTTGTCGAGACACGTTCTACGACGAGTAGGTCAAGCAAGTGCAGCACGTTGGCAATATAGCCAGCGAATCGTTCTGCGAGTTGGCGGTCATGATCGTCGAATACATTCTCCGTGCCCGACTCGATGTTGAAGACGCCAATGACCTTGTCATGCACACGCAACGGTACGGTCAGTGAACTGAGCGCGTCATCGAGCCCTTCGCGGTACAGCGGATCTTTGCGGACATCGCCACACACATACGACTTGCCGGTCGCTGCAACCCAGCCCGAAATGCCATTGCCAGTTTCGCAGGCTGAGATAGATTCGCCAATGCGCATCGGCGAGAGGTTTTCTGAGATCACCAGTTCGAGGCGGTTCGAGCCAGGCGACCGAAGTCTGATTTCAAAATTGTCAAATTTAAGCTCTTGCTTGACGCTCGACACGATGCGTTGTTCCAATACGCGAAGCCGGTCGGCCACGGTGAGAGTGGCAATTTCGTCCCGGTCAAAGTGGAGCAGCATCATGCCTGCCGCATCAATCGCAGCAATTCGGAGGCTTGCTGATTGCTCAGGCGAGGTCTCACTAAGGAGGCAGCAGCGGTTGCCATCGGGCATCGCGCGGACGTTGACCTCCCAGCAGCGGCCCGCTCCCTCAATATGGGTGCGTGAGGTCTCTGCGTCGAGGGCTTGGCACCATTGCCGGCATCGGTCCTGAACCGAGACAGGCAAGGCCGCAAAGCGGGCATCTGCCCACATGATCTCACTATCCTGTTTGAGAATGACCACAGCATCGGCTGCGGCTGCGATGATGGCTTCGGGAGCGTACTGGCCAACCGCGGCCGTCCCGGACTGTTTGGATGATCGAACGTTCTGGTCCATGGTGGACCCCTCAACATCTGTCTCGTGCGAAGCCTACCTCATATAGGCGGCGAGACAAGCAATTCGCCTCGACACGAGCCAAGAGGCATGAAACGGTCCTCT
>JABJQE010000091.1 GCA_018663565.1 Phycisphaerae bacterium | reverse complement strand
CGGATGATTCCTCTCTTGCTGAGTCGGATTCACAAGAGAAGCCACGCCGCCGGCGTCGGCGTGGTCGACGCCGTCGAGGCGGAGATGATGGTGGAGCAGTTGAATCGACGCCTACAGAGACAGCTGAATCGCGGGGTGAATCCGAGCCCACGGATGATTCGCCAAAGAAGCCGTCGCGTCGTCGGCGCGGCGGGGCTACTGAACCGGCAGCTGAAGTCGCCGCCGAGGCGAAGCCACGTAAGAAGCGAACACGAAAAAGAGCTGCCAAGAAGGCTGCAGAGAAGGCTGAGGGTGACTCGACGTCGTCGGCTGAACTGCAATCTGACACTGTGCCTGAGAAGAAGGCGCCGCCGCGGCGTCGGTCCCTGTATGGCAACCGCCGGAAGTTGTCGTCTGGGCAAGTCAGTGATGCTATGGCCAAATCAGACGGTTCTGCATGAGTCATCCGCCACGAATTCTGGTTCTTGGCTCGACTGGTTCGATTGGTCAGAGCACACTCGATGTTGTGACGCAGCTTCGCTCGGCGGGCTTGCGAGATTATGCTGTGGTTGGTCTTGCTGCAGGTTCCAATAGTGCGCTCCTCGCGAGGCAGGCAGCCGCGACCGGCGCCACTGATGTGGCCATCGCAGATCTTGATGCGGCCGCTGCATACCGCGGTCCTGGCCGTGTGCACAGTGGCCCAGATGCGGCTCGAGTATTGGTGCAGGCCATTGCAGAGCCGGGCGACATCCTCGTTGCTGCCATTGTTGGCGCAGCGGGCATCGATGCTGTGCTGGCAGGAATCGAGCGTGGGTGCCGCATTGCGCTGGCCAACAAAGAAACACTGGTGGCTGCGGGATCCGTGGTGATTCCAGCAGCAGCCAAAGCTGGCGTTGACATCATTCCTGTTGATAGCGAACACTGCGCTTTGTTTCAGTGTCTACATGGCGAAGAGAAGCGGGGTGAAGTTGAGCGGTTAGTACTGACAGCGTCAGGTGGACCTTTCCGTGGGAAGTCCGCGTCCGAAATCGCATCGGCTACGATCGAACAGGCGCTGTCGCATCCCACTTGGAAGATGGGGCGCAAGATTTCAATCGACTCAGCAACGCTTGCCAATAAGGCACTGGAGATCATCGAAGCACACTGGTTGTTTGGATTGCCTGCCGATCAGATCGATGCCATTGTGCATCCGCAGTCAATCGTGCATGGCTTTGTGGAGTTCATTGATGGGTCAGTGCTTGCCCAGTGCGGGCCTCCTGATATGCGAACCCCCATTCAGTACGCTTTGACTTGGCCCGATCGCGTGAACGCCTCCGGCCACCGCATGAATTGGGCTGAACTCTCGACATTGGAATTCGAACAGATCGATCACCAGGCATTCCCCGTGATCGAACTGGCCTGGCAAGCCATTCGAGCAGGAGGGACAGCAGGAGCAGTTCTCAATGCTGCCAATGAGGTTGCTGTTGAATCGTTCTTGTCTGGCGACATTTCGTTTGGCACGATTACGACTCTTGTTGGCGAGGCCTGCGCTGCATGCGCACCGCAGCCCGCCCATGATCTAAGTGATATTCGCGAGGCCGATGCAGAGGCTCGCCGATTTGTGAATTCACACCTACCACATTCACCTGCAAACGCATGAAGAGAGTGTTATGGACCTGTTGATTTCTGGTTTCAATATTGTGATCATTGCCGTTGGATTTGGCCTGTTGATTTTCTTCCATGAGCTTGGCCACTTCATGGCGGCCAAGTGGGCGGGCATTCGTACTGAGTCGTTCGCAATCGGATTCGGGCCACCAATCATGTGTTGGCGAAAGGGCATCGGATTCTGTCTGGGATCGTCGGACGAACTCATACGGAAACGGGCTGGCCGAATTCCTCGTCAAATGAGTGATCGGGAGTTGGCCGAAGAGGGCTACGGCGAAACTGAGTACTCGATTCGCTGGCTTCCGCTTGGCGGATTTGTGCGGATGCTTGGGCAGGACGATATGGACCCCGCTGCGGTGTCGGCGCTTCCGAGAAGTTTCAATCGTGTGTCTATCGGTAAGCGGATGATCGTGATTTCGGCCGGGGTCATTATGAATGTGCTCGTGGCGATGGTGTGTTTTGTCATTGCATTTTCAATTGGCGTTCGATTTGAAGCGCCCATCATTGGTGATGTCGCAGTTGGAGCTCCAGCAAGCGAGGCCGGTCTGCAGGCTGGAGATACCGTTCTCTCGATTGACGGATCGCCGGTTGAGACCTTTGTGGATATCCAAATCGCGGCAGGCATGTCAATACCTGGCGAGCTGCTGTCGATTGAAGTGCTACGCCCTGAGCAGTCTTCACCTGTGATAATTCAAGTGCAACCGGTCGAGAGCCCGGCGACGGGTATGCTTGGGATTGGCGTGATGCCAGCTTCTTCGCTGACCTTGCTTGATGTCAAAGAACTTCGCCCACTCGTAGCAGCAGTGCTTGATCGCGATGGACTTGCTGCGAGCGACGTGGCGCCGGGATGGACCATGACTGAACTTG
>JABJQE010000090.1 GCA_018663565.1 Phycisphaerae bacterium | reverse complement strand
TATCACGGCCAGAAGGGGGACCCACCAGTCTGAGGCGTGGATTCTCAGGAACCGAGGTTGTCCGTGCCGCGTACCCCAACACTCGTGATGTTGGTTTTTCTTCCAGTATTGACGCAACGGCGGCAATGGAACGGTCGACGTTGCGTTCTGTGCCCCCTTCAGCCGATGTCGTCGGCTTGGGGGCGGAATCGTTAGGATATTTGATTCTTGACCAATTGGCTTCTGAACTGGTTTGGGAGCCCCCTGAGATTGGACTGCGTTCAAGCACTTCGCTGAAATCACCCCCTAGAGGACGATGAGCACCATGATGTCGATTTATAAGAGGACGGTTAGTTGTTGGGCAGTATTGCTTGCAGCCGGAACCCTGTACGTGGGAACGCCTCAGGCGACCGCACAGGATCACCCCAAGGGGACACCCGACCACCCGACTGCGCCGACCCCAAGTAGCAAGCCAACCGCCAAGCCCGCTCCACCCGTTGGGCCAGCTGGCGGCGTACTGCGTCCCCCAGCCAATCTTCCGCCAACCGCTGGCGCGCCAGCGACTATTCAGGTTGTTCAGGCCTCGCCACCAATCATTGAACTCGGCGAATTCTCGACGAGCGAAACCAAGGCTGGCAATGTCAAGCTGAAGAACAACGGCGACAAGCCAGTCACGATCATTTCAGCCAAGGCTTCTTGCGGCTGCACAACTGCGGACTTCAAGAAGAACACTGTGCTTCAGCCAGGCGAAGAGACTGATGTTACGGTTCGTATGCGTGGTGGCCCAACTGCTCGCGTACTCAACAAGACACTGACCTTCACGATTGAGGGTTACCCGCAACTCAAAGTTCCGGTGAAGGGCAAGTCGATTGCCTACGTCAAGATGATTCCTGATCGTGTTGGCATCAATGACAACCCGGATGGCAAGATCACATTCGAGTCGATCGACGGCAAGCCGTTCAAGATTCTCAATGTGCAACCCGCTATCGTGAAGGACATCCCGAAGGAAGCCAAACTCAAGCATGAAATCGTGCTTGATTGGGACACATTCCTGAGCACCGCTAAGAACTCTCGCGTGACCTTCTACTTTGATCACCCCCTCGCAAGCCAGATCTTTACGGTTGTGAAGCTCGATGCCGAGCAACGTAAACGCATTCGAGAGAATGCCACGGCCGGCCGCCCTGATCGAAGCAAGCCAGGGCAACCGAAGTCTAACGGCGAATTGAGCCTCTCCGGCACGCCCTCGCAGGCTGGTCCACAGGCCCCTCGTGTGCAGTCCCTTGCCAGTTTGGTTAACAGCGGCAGAGTCTCTGACTTGAAGGCCCGGCTCGATGCTGGCGAAAAGGCGACTGCGACTGACGACAGTGGTTCGCCCTTGCTCGCACTGGCGAGTAAGAAGGGCAACACGCAAATGATGGTTTTGTTGATCGACGCCGGTGCTGACATCAACCAGACCGACCGTGTTGGTCGCACCGCGCTGATGCATGCTGGTACGTCAAAGAGTCCGCAAGCCGTTCGACTCTTGATCGAACGCGGCGCAGATGTCAACATGCGTGACAGCTTTATCGGTGGCGCACTGGCATGGACGAGTGGATTCGGAACCGCAGAGTCTGTTCAAGACCTGCTTGACGCCGGCGCACAAGTTGAGACGGTCGGTAGCGCAACTGGCTATACACCGCTCATCTGGGCTTCTGGCTTTGGTGATCCCAAGGCCATTCCAATGTTGATCGAAGCTGGTGCCAACATCGAGGCTACCGACGGCATCGATGGTTCAACACCACTCATGCATGCATGCAAGACTGGCAAGATTGAAGGCCTTGAGATGCTGCTCTCCAAGGGTGCCGCGATCGAGGCTCGGAACCGCGTTGGGCAAACTCCATTGCTCGCCGCTTCGTCGCATGCGAATGGCTCGGCCGACAAGGTCACGATGCTGATCAAGAACGGAGCTGATACGTCAGCCACTGATAACTCCAAGCGGAGTGCGCTTGATCTTGCAAAGGCGAGAACCGACGCAAACGCATCGCAAGTCATGGTGATCTTGACCGAAGAAGTGAAGGACTAGTAACAGGTCCAAACTGAGTTTCCCCTCCACAGGTGCCGGCCCCGTTGGGCCGGCACCTGTCGTATGGGAGCGTGTCAATGCTACGCCTGCTCAGGAGGTAGCCTCCTGCTAGGCTGTGCGATTCTTCTGAAGTGAAAGGAACCATTGGCATGAGCACGACCTCAACCACATCCGCAACTCACCCCAAATGGCAAGAATTGACTGAACGAGCCCTTGAAGCAAGCACGCTTGGCTCGTGCGCGTCGGTCCTTCACTGGGATCAGGAAACCAAGATGCCCCCAGAAGGCATCGAGCCTCGCGGTCGGCAGATGGCTTTGATTGCGCGGCTCACTCATGAGCTCGGAACATCGCAGGAGGTTGGAGATTTACTTGCTGCATGCGAGGCCGATGATGACCTTGTTGGTGACCCATATTCAGACACAGCAGTCACGCTGGAGCGACTCCGGCATGATTATGACCGGGCGACGTGCATTCCATCATCACTTGTTTCTGAGGAAGCAATGCTCGCCTCGTCGGCGCAGCACAACTGGGCCGAAGCACGTCGCAATGATGACTTCTCTCAGTTCCAGCCATATCTTGAACAGGTTGTGGCGTTGCTTCGTCGCAAGGCAGAGTGTTATGGATGGGCCCAGGGCGGGGAGCCGTGGGACGCGCTGGCCGAAGACTACGAACCAGGCTGCACTGCGGCGTGGGTGGAGTCGGTGTTTACGCCGCTTCGCGAGCGACTGCAGAATCTGCTCGATCGATTGATGGGGTCGAGTACTCCGCCGAGCAATGCCTTCAACGAACTGTGCTTGCCGATCGACAAGCAGAGGGCATTCGTTACGGATGTGGCGAAAAGCATTGGCTTTGATTTTCAGCGTGGTCGAATCGACGTATCGACCCACCCGTTCTGTACGGGATTTCACCCCAAGGACGTTCGCATTACGACGAGATTCCACGAGAACAATGTGAACGATGCGCTCGGGTCGACCATGCACGAGTGCGGCCATGCCATCTATGAGCAGGGTCTTCGCCAAGACTGTGCTCGCCTCCCTCTTGGTCAAGCAGTTTCGCTTGGTATCCATGAGTCGCAGAGCCGGCTTTGGGAAAATCAGGTCGGACGCTCCGAGCAGTTCTGGAAGTGGTGCTTCCCGAAACTCAGCAAGTACTTTGGGAGCGATGTGGCTTCACTTGATATTGATGGGATCTACCGCGGCGCAAATATTGTCCGGCCCGATTTCATTCGAGTTGAGGCGGATGAAGCCACGTACAATATGCACATTATGATTCGATTCGAGATCGAACGGGCACTGTTGAAGGGCGACCTTGAAGCGGCCGACGTGCCAGCAGCCTGGGCTGAGAAGTACCGTGAATACTTGAGCATTGACGTGCCATGTGATTCAAAGGGATGTTTGCAGGACATCCACTGGTCAATGGTGTCAATGGGGTACTTCCCAACGTACACCTTGGGCAATCTCTATTCGGCGCAGTTCTTTGATGCAGCCAAGCGAGAGATGCCTGGCCTTGAGGATGGATTCGCCAAGGGCGAGTTTGAACCGCTCAAGACATGGCTCAATGAGAAGATCCATCAGCAGGGTAGGCGGCACCAGCCAGCAGAGTTGTGCGAAGTCGTGACGGGGTCACCACTGTCGGCCGATCATCTCATGACGTATCTCGAAACCAAACTGGGTGGCATCTACGGTCTTTGAGGATCGGGGCGGATCGCGAGTTTCGCAGATGTAGTCTCTGTGACGCCATTGCGTTGATAGGTGATGTGGCATATCTCGCCTGGCGGCAGCACGGCGATGGCGTGCATGAGATCAGCGGTACTTTGAATAGACCGATCATTGACTGCTTCAATGACGTCTCCTGCTTGCAGTCCTGCAGCGTGGGCGGGCATCGACGGGTCAACCCACTGAATCCATCAGAGCGATGCCTCCGGGCCAAGCGTTGATCGCACGGCGGGGTCGCGGTCTTGCAGCTGAACGCCAAGAAAACCTCGCCGCGCAGCACCATGTTCGATGAGCGATCCGCAGACACGGCGAACCATGTCGACAGGTATTGCGAACCCAACACCTGCGCCGGTGCCCGTTGTGGTCTTGATGGCCGCATTGATGGCCAGCACGTGGCCCTCGAGATTGATCAAGGGGCCACCACTATTGCCAGGATTGATGGCGGCGTCGGTTTGCACCAGATGCTCGAACCGGCTGAGCCCGAGGTTCGAGCGTCCTGTGGCGCTGATGATGCCTGCAGAGTAGGACTGCGAAAGGCCGAATGGACATCCAACCGCAAGTACCCACTGCCCAATGTGCGTGTCATTGGACCTCGCGAAGGTTGCTGGCGTGAGATCAGTTGCTTCGATCTGTATCACAGCCAAGTCGGATTGTGAGTCGAGTCCAATTGTGGTGGCCTCAAACTGACGACCATCGGCGAGTGTGACGATGATGACATCGGCATGTTCAATCACGTGATAGTTCGTGGCGATGTGACCGTCGGCAGAAATAATCAGCCCGGACCCGGTGCCCTCTACAAATGGAATGCCGCGGCGATGATGTTGGCTGGAGGTGCGGGGTATGGCTTCGGCAGTACCAACTCGGACAACCGATGGCTTGATGTGCTCGGCGGCGTTTCGGAAAGAGTGGGAGAGCTGTGTTGCGAAGTCCGTCGGACTCGGATCGTCGTGGGGATGGGCTACTGCGGCGGGCGTGAACGCCAAAGCAGAGAGAACGACCAATGACGTAATGGAATGTGGCATGAACGCGAATCCTCCATCGAAGCATATGCGGGGTCATGCGAGAAGTCACTCAATTCTGTCGCAATCAACTGAGCGGTCTGCACCACTGCATTCCTATGGGGTGATCCGGGTTGCGCCCTGTCACACCTGGGATAGTGATCGGGACGTCATCTTGATCGAGGGCCGCCAAGATGGCGATGCAAGCGGCTTCACGAGCTTCTATGGGTATTCCAAGATCGCTGCTGAGCATGAGCGGAAGCTCGCTTGCAGCTTCAATGGCCGCGACAAGCGGCGCATGGTGGGCCCCGCCTCCAGCGACCACGATGTCCGCGGCGCCTGCTGCTGCAGCAGCTTCGCCGATGTGCTCGCCGATGGCCGCGGTGATCGAGGCGAGCAGGACATGTGGTTCTGTGTCCTTGGTACAAGTTTGCTCGAGCCACGTGAAGGACTCGTCGCCTGACCCGAGTGACCGTTCGGTGGGGGAATGTTTCAATGCCGAGCCTAGGGAGGCAACAAGTGTTGGATCGGGCGTGCCTTGGGCAGCGTGTTGTCCGTCAAGGTCGAAGGGCGTGCCAAGTGTCATGCGGGCTGCGGCATCAAGAAGTTGATTGCACACGCATACATCTCGTCCAGTTACGCCTTCAACCGTGTCGCTTGGCAGCCAGGTGATGTTGCAGAATCCACCCAAGTTAACAATGGCTCGGTTCGCAGATGATCGAAAGAGAATCCAGTCGGCGAGTGGCGTAATGGGCGCACCGTGGCCGCCGCTTGCCAGATCGCCCGCTCGCATGTCAGACGCTACGGGGCAGCGAAGCGTCGCGGCAATCACACTGGCATTGATAAGTTGCCACGAAAGCGGGGCCACATGCACAATCGTTTGGCCATGAACAGCGGCAAGATCAGGGACTGCATCACCAATTACTGTCTGCATGATGGATGCGGTTTGCCGAGACAATGCGTCGCAGGCAGTGGCAACTTCGTGTGCTGTTGCTTGGCCGCCCCGGGCGAGTGACCGCAGTGTTGTTCTTGCGGTGCCAAGTTCGGTCGAGGCGTGCCCGCGAAGGCGAGCCCGCATGGTCAGGCCATGCCCATCAATTTCTACGACGGCGGCATCGATTCCATCGAGGCTTGTGCCAGACATGGACCCAACGGCGACTCGGTGCTTGGATGAAGATGCGGTCATATATGAGATGATGCAGCCTTGATGCCATTTGGGCAAGTGTTACAGGATTGGGATCTGATAGTCTGCAACGTAGGTTTCCGGGCAATAGAGAGAGAATTAGGCTCATTATGTCAAAGCGTATTGTGATTACTGGCGGTGGTGGGTTCCTTGGCTCTCATCTCACAAAACGGCTGCTCGATGAGGGCAATTCTGTTGTTTGTATCGATAACTTCTTTACCAGTTGCAAACGGACCATCGAGCCGTTCCTGGTGAATCCTGCCTACGAACTGATTACGCACGACATCATTGATCCCGTATTTGTCACCGAGGTCGATCAGATCTACAACATGGCGTGCCCCGCCGCGCCTGGTCATTATCAGTTTAATCCGGTGCGAACCACGAAGACATCCGTCATGGGTGTCATCAATATGCTCGGGATGGCCAAGGCCACAGGCGCTCGTATCTTGCAGGCCTCAACAAGCGAAGTATACGGCGACCCGACTGTATCCCCTCAGCCAGAGTCATACCGTGGCAATGTGAACCCGATTGGTCGACGCGCCTGTTACGACGAAGGCAAGCGGGCGGCTGAGACGCTCTTCTTTGACTACCACCGTGAAAACAAGGTGGATATTCGTGTGGCTCGGATCTTCAATACCTACGGTCCGAATATGCATCCCTTCGATGGACGTGTTGTGAGTAATTTTATTCGTCAGGCGCTTGCAGGCGAGGACATCACAATCTTCGGGGAGGGGTTGCAGACACGTTCATTCTGTTATGTGTCTGACTTGATCGACGGCCTGATTCGACTCATGAATGTTGATGACTTCACGGGACCGGTCAATATTGGCAACCCGCATGAGCGGACCATTCTCGATCTTGCGGAACATGTGATTGATCTCACCGGCACAGGCTCGAAGTTGGTTCGCAAGCCACTGCCGCCAGATGACCCAATGCAGCGATGTCCAAATATCTCATTGGCATCCGAACGGCTTGGCTGGTCACCCGAGGTCGATCTTCGTGACGGTTTGGCCAAGACCATCGAGTACTTCGCCAGTCTGGACCTCAGTGAATGGACGCCTCCGACGCCATATTGGGAAGCGCCGCCAGTCGCTTGATCCGCGGGATTTCCATTTGGGGCAGTGCGTTATGGGGCGTTCCAAGACCGTAGGGGGAGGCCGCCCCGAACAAATACCGACAAAATGACCGAAAATATCCCGAACATCGCTTGCGAAGGCCGATGGGGTTTGTCAAGATGACTACCCGAACAGAACACGAACACTCAGTAAGGCGAAGCCACGATGCGGCTCACCTTCACACACCACGCGATGAAAGGACTCCACGATGGTGACAACAAGTCGAAATGGCAGAGGAAAGAAGGCAGGACTGAAGAGCAAGGGCTTTCAGCGTGGTACCGTTCGCGGCGGGTCCAAGGACAAACAGGAAGGCACCATGGCACGCAAATCATCGTCGGTTACTGAAACCAAGAATAAGAATGAAGCACTTGAACGTGCAATCTCCCAGATCGATACGGCCTTTGGGACGGGGTCGATCATGCGGCTCGACAACGACAAGCGTCGTCCAATCGCAGGAATTCCTACCGGGACCTTGAGTCTTGACCTTGCACTCGGTGGTCGCGGTGTGCCGCGTGGCCGAGTCGTTGAAATCTTTGGACCAGAGTCGTCGGGTAAGACGACATTGGCGCTCACTATTGCAGCGAACGCGCAAAGCATGGGTGGCACGGCCGCCATGATTGATGCGGAGCACGCACTCGATCCAACTTGGGCCAAGCGACTTGGAGTTAATCTTGATTCGTTGCTTGTGTCACAGCCTGATACTGGTGAGCAGGCACTAGAGATCTGCGAAATGCTTGTGCGATCCAATGCGGTTGACGTCATCATCATTGACTCCGTTGCAGCACTGATTCCACGTGCTGAAATTGAGGGTGATATGGGCGATAGTCATGTTGGTCTGCAGGCGAGGTTGATGAGTCAGGCCCTTCGAAAGCTCACCGGCGCCATTGCCAAGAGCTCTTGCGTGGTGATCTTCATCAACCAGTTGCGAGAGAAGATTGGCGTCATGTTCGGAAGTCCAGAGACGACACCGGGCGGTCGTGCATTGAAGTTCTACTCATCCGTTCGTATTGACATCCGCCGGATTGGGGCCATCAAAGATGGCGATCAGAACGTGGGCAATCGCGTTCGGACCCGCGTCGTCAAGAACAAGATCGCGCCGCCGTTCCGAGATGCCGAATTCGACATCATGTTCAACGAGGGCATCAGTAAGACTGGCGACTTGCTCGACCTCGCCGTGGTTGATGGTCACGTGAAGAAGGCGGGGGCGTGGTTTAGTTATGGGGAAATCCGGCTCGGTCAGGGTCGAGAGAATTCAAAGATCTACATCAGCGAGCATCAGGAACTCTTTGATGAGCTGCGCACGAAGGTCATGATCTCGCGTGGCGTTATTGAAGACCCGAACGCAGTGGTTGAAGATCCTGCGGTATCTGACGCAGAGGTTTCAGCCGAGCCTTCAGGGGAAACGCCTGCCTCGTAGTGCAGCCTGGTGGCCGCGACAGTGGCTAGCCCCGAATGGATCTGTCAAGCGGGTCGCGCTCGAATTTCGGTCGCGGCCCGCTGTTCATTCGCTATGTGAGCATGAGAGCAGTTGATCAGGAAATGAGAATAAGAAATGTTCGCGCGTCCCGTAAGAGGAGGCAGTCGCCGAGGCGGGGGCCGACTTCAGCGGACCGGGTTCAAAGGGTCGACTTCCATCTTTTGCCGGGGTTAGTCCCTGCACCGGGGCCACACTCTTTGCCCATCTCATTCGGGTGAAGTCCTCGTGTGGGGCCTGTAGCTCCTTTGGCAATCTGTACCGTTGTATTGGTAGTGACGAACAGACAGCAGGGCAGAGAGCCCCTCTCGTCGGCACTGTCTGAGCGGTCGCTGCTGCGAGGCATCGCTGTATACTTCGCAGCCCGTCGCGGCTGTGGCGGAATTGGCAGACGCGCTAGATTCAGATTCTAGTGGGAGTAAAATCCCGTGGAGGTTCGACTCCTCTCAGCCGCATCTTCTGCAGGCCCCGGAATGCTCCGGGGCCTGTCCAATTTTTCCTACACTAGTACTCATCTCGCACGAGGAGCACGATGATGAGCGGACTGAATGATCGGATCTATCTCGATCACAATGCCACCACCCAGCAGTCGCCGGAAGTGACTGCGGCCATGGTCGAGTGCATGGAACAGAGCTGGGCGAATCCGTCAAGTATTCACATGGCTGGGCAGCTTGCGAAACGTCGCATGGAGGCGGCTCGCGGGCAAGTGGCCGACTTGATTCATGCCGAGCCCGATGAAATCATCTTTACGTCGGGCGGCAGCGAGTCAGTCAATATGGCCATTCGGTCCTCTGTACTGGCAGACCCATCAAAGAATGTGGTGGTGACGAGCGAGGTTGAACACTCCGCCGTGCGTGAACTGTTGGAACTTCTGGCTGGTGATGGTATTGAGACCATTCAGTGTGGACACAACGCAACCGGGCGGGTTGATCCGGAAGCCGTTCGCGAAGTGCTTGCTTCGCGTGAAGGTGAAGTTGCCCTCGTGAGCATTATGTGGGCCAATAACGAAACTGGCGTGATTGAACCCATCGAAGAAATCGCGGCGATCTGCGACGAGTTTGGTGTGCCCTTTCATTCCGACGCCACCCAGTGGGTGGGCAAGATGCCGACTGATGTGACGTCACTGCCGGTCACAATGTTGAGCTGCGCTGGGCATAAATTCCATGGGCCAAAGGGGACAGGCGTGTTGTGGGCGAAGCGGGGCACCGTTGTGAAAGGGTGCGTCGTCGGTGGCGGGCAAGAGCAGGGTCGCCGCGGCGGTACTGAGCACGTGCCAGGTGTCGTTGGGCTTGGCGTAGCTGCAGCACAAGCCACGCAGTGGCTAAACCACAATGGACACGAAGCGATGTGGAAACTTCGTGATCGTTTTGAGTCTGATGTGGCCATAGCCGTGCCCGGAGCCTGCGTGAATGGGCAGTCAACGCCTCGGATGTGGTCGACTTCGAGTATTGGATTCCCAGAACTCGAAGCCGAACTGCTGCTGCTAGTGCTTTCTGAGCGAGGTCTTGATGCATCAGCCGGTTCAGCGTGCTCATCTGGCGCGCTCAAGCACTCGTCGGTATTGGAGGCCATGGGTCGGCAGCCGTGCCAAGTTCCTGAAGAATCCTACGGATCTATTCGGTTCAGTTGGTGCCGCGAGACAAGTCGTGAATCGCTTGATCGAGCAGTTGTCCTCATCGCCGAAGCCGTGGCTGCTGTTCGTGGCATCGAGCCGCCTGCTGGATCGATTCTATCGACGTCGTGATCGCGTGCCTGTTTGGTCGCCGGCGAGTACACTGCGCTGCATCGCCCTGTTAGCTCAGTTGGCAGAGCAGCTGACTCTTAATCAGCGGGTCGTAGGTTCGAGTCCTACACAGGGCATTCGATTCTGAGGGGAGTTGGAGGACTTCACGTTCATGCAGACTGGCACCGTCACTCGCATGTTTGAACTGAGAGGGTTTGGCTTTATCACACCCGACGACAGCGATCGTGATGTGTTCCTTGGAAATCGGGTGCTGTCTGC
>JABJQE010000089.1 GCA_018663565.1 Phycisphaerae bacterium | reverse complement strand
GAGGTAGACAGTGCTGTGGTCATAGACAAGGGGCGAATGGTAGGAAATTTGAGTCGCCGCCGTGAGGTGGAGTACACGCCCAGACTACGACCAATAGTCCAGCCACTTGATCCTCTACACTGACCGGCTCGAAAGGTGTTTGGAATATGAAAATCAGTGCTTGTAGCTTCGTCAATAATGGCCCCACACTGGGCTATCCGTTCATCGAGAGCATTCGCTCCGCCCTCGAACTTGTCGATGAATTTGTCGTAGCCGTTGGGCCATCGAACGATGGCACACGAGAAGCAATTGAAGCAATCGATGACCCACGGGTTCGCATTATCGACACAACATGGGCACCAGATGCGCCGCGTGGTTTTGTCTATAGCCAACAGACAATGTTGGCGTTATACAACTGCACTGGAGACTGGGCACTGAGCCTTCAAGGCGATGAGGCTATCCATGAAAAGGACTGCGAGTCGCTAAGGGACCTCGTTGTGGCTGCCCATTCGCAGCAGAATGTCGATGGCATTGCCCTGAAGTACTACCACTTCTATGGCAAACCCAACCTCTTGGCAACTGGCCCACGGTGGTACCGGGCAGAGGCAAGGCTGGTCCGCATGGCTGGAAGACGCGTCATAGTTCCATCCGACGCGCAATACCTCATCAACATCTCTGGACGGCGAAAGTTGTCGTATCTTCGTGCGATCTGCGCTGATGCGCACATCTACCACTATGGGTGGGTTCGAGGCCGAAACGCACATGCCAAGAAGGTGTCTTCGGTATCAGAATTCTGGCAAGAACAACCTGCAGAAGCATCCCTGTATGAACAAATCGACCCGCACAGTCTCAAGGAGTTCCATGACACGCACCCCGCTGCAATGCAACCATGGCTCGATTCCTCGGCTAACCTTGAATTCGAACCAGATTGGAACCACACCTTGACACGACGCGAGCGTAAACAACGCCTCAAGTCCAAGATCGAAAAGTTGACCGGCCTCGACCTCTCTTGTACTCACTTCTGTCCTGTCAAACTCCGTACAAAATGATGACCCGTAAGTTGTCTATTCTTTGGACCGCCTCTGCATCCACCACCTTGAACCCCTGCGTATATCTCGTCACCAGATCGCAGCAGAAACCACTCCTGTCGAATTGCCTATAGTGCTCTGTCGATGACGACGCCATTACCGAGTCAACAAAACTGTACAACGCGCAACTAAAGGAAGCGAATGAGAGGGCATGCTTTTACGAGGTGTCCATTGGGTCTCAAACACCCGACGGAGCTCGCGGAAAGGCGGCCATATCCACAATCTCTGCTTCAACCCCGGATTGTCGTTCCTCAAACAACTGCTCATCAAACAAGCCCTCTTGGACGTGTGGCGAGGTTGGGTGGCCGCAGCTGGGGTCGCTGCAGGGACACTGGCCAAGCACATCGCCATCATGGAGAAACGTGGACAACAGCAGGAGTCGGATCGGGAAGCGAAGTAGGCCGCTATTCGTGCTGCCCAGAATGAGCTGCCATTCTCGAGGCATGTTGACACCATCGAACAAAGGATTTGTGGCACGTTGAACATGTAGCAACTGCGGGATCTCACAGGCGCATGATCTCCCAGTATCCTGCCCGCATGGCGACCAAGGCAAAAACCGCAATAACGCCCACTCGGGAAGAAAACTATCCCGAGTGGTACCAGCAGGTCGTGAAGAAGTCCGACCTTGCCGAACCATCGCCTGTTCGAGGATGCATGGTGATCAAGCCATGGGGTTACGCCCTTTGGGAAAACTTCCAACGTGTACTCGACGGCATGTTCAAAGCCACGGGTCACAAGAACGCCTACTTCCCCCTACTCATTCCCAAGCGTTTCCTTGAGAAAGAAGCCGAACATGTGGAGGGATTTGCCAAGGAGTGCGCGGTCGTTACACACCATCGACTTGAGAAGGGACCCGATGGCACGCTTATTCCGGCTGGCGAACTGGAAGAACCGCTCATCATTCGCCCCACCAGCGAGACAATCATCGGCGATGCGTTCAGCAGATGGATCGAGTCCTATCGCGACCTGCCTCTGTTGATCAATCAGTGGGCCAATGTCATGCGATGGGAAATGCGGACACGTTTGTTCTTGCGAACAAGCGAGTTTCTGTGGCAAGAGGGACACACAGCCCACGCCACATCCGAAGAGGCCGTCGAAGAGACTGAGAAGATGCTCGACGTTTACGCCGACTTTGCCAACAATTGGATGGCTATGCCGGTACTCACTGGAGAGAAAACGGCGGCCGAACGATTTCCGGGCGCCGTGCGTACGCTGTGCATCGAGGCCATGATGCAGGATCGAAAGGCGCTGCAGGCTGGAACCACCCACTTCCTCGGCCAGAACTTCGCCAAGGCTCAGGACATGACCTACCAAAGCGAAGAAGGCAAACTTGAGCACTGCTGGACGACATCGTGGGGCGTGTCTACGCGTTTGGTCGGCGCGATGGTCATGACACATGGCGACGATGATGGCCTGTTGATACCACCTCGCATCGCACCTGCACATATCGTCATTCTGCCAATGACCGGGCGGGCAGACAACCCTGAAGCGGTGCTGAATTACTGCCGAAAGATTGCAGATGATCTGAGGGTTATCCCCTACCACGGCCGCCATATCGAAGTCGAGATCGACGAACGCGACATCCGCGGCGGCGAAAAGAATTGGCAGTGGATTCGACGTGGCGTCCCGATCCGGCTCGACATTGGTCAACGAGACATGGATTCCGACAGCGTCTTTATGGCCAGGCGGGACAGGGGGCACAAGGACAAAGAGAATGTTGACCGTGCAACCTTTGTCTCAAGCGTCCACGGCATCCTCGAAGACATGCAGCAAGGCATGTACGATCGCGCACTCGCATTCCAACAGGCCAACTCATGCGAGATTGACTCGGAAGATGCCTTTCGCACGTACTTCGCTGCCCCAGAAGGCGACCCCACGCCGCCGCATGCTGGATTCGCATGGGCCCACTTCTGCGGCGACGCGGACGTCGAGAAACGTATCAATGAAGAGTTGGGCGTAAGTGTCCGATGTATTCCATTCGGTGACGCTGAGCCAGGCACGTGCATTTTTACAGGAAAGCCAAGCACTAGACGCGTCGTCTGGGCCAAGGCATATTGACCGGCAAGCAGAGTTTGTCTCTGGACAATAGGAAAGCAGACGCTGCGTATTCTGGCCAGACCTGACGCCCCCATTTGATTTCATGTTGCCAGTACGCAAGGCAAGGACCATGTCAAGTCCCACTATCGAAACCAACATCATGGAGCCGACCCTCATCAGTCAGGCGGGGCACTGCCATGCGCTGGTATCCGCACTAACCTGTGCGCACCCCAAGGGCAAAGAGCATTGCCGAGTCTGGACGCACCGCGACCTCGCAGCCCACAGTTTGTCTCCATCTGAAGTACGCCGCGTTTTCTCGCGCCGAGCCAGACATATCCAAGTCGCCAAACACGCCGCCAGATCGCTCCGTCATAAGCAAGTTGTACTGAGCACAGCGACTACCAGTGATTTACTCGGCATCCACCTCTTGAAGCCAATTGGCATCCGTCGCCCCGGATCGCTGGTGCTGTACATGCACTGGTATGCCCCCAAGCCCCGCAAGGACCGGTTCATGCGGCGATTCTTCAAACGACATCCGGGTGTCGTTGTGCTCGCCCCGTCACGATCTACGGTGGACCACCTGAGCAGTCTTGGCGCCAAGCGAATTGCAGTGGTGGAATACCCGTTTGCCGGGCTTCGCGAACGCGCAGCTGCATCCGCCACAAGAACACCTACTTCCCATCCAGCCATTATTGTTGCCGGCGCCGCGCGGATGGACAAGGGCTTACCCATTTCGGTCGATCTCATTGAGTGTCTCTCTCAAGACAATCGAACTATTGACGTTCGTATTCAGGCATCACCCACGCACTGGGGCGATGTCAAGTCAGATGTGGCGGTCGAACTGAGTCGACTGCAGGGCATCGGCTACCAACACCTCGTGCAAGAAACTAGAACACTCACCGACCAACACTTCCGCGAGTTTGTCCGCGACGGTATCGCGATGCTGCCCTACGACGCCACTGCATTTTCCGATCGAGTCAGCGCGGTTGCGATCGATGCCCTTGTCGAAGGAAGTCCGATTGTCACGACAAAGGGAACTTGGATGGCCGGCCTGGTAGAACGCTTTGATGCGGGAATTGTGGTTGAAGGCAGCGATGCCTTAGCGTGGCAGAGCGCGGTCGACACCATCTGTAGTGACTGGCATGCATATCGCAACAAAGCACTCGATGCGGCGACCGCCTTGGCGCCGATACACCATCCACGGCACTTTTGGGACGCGATTGAACGTCTCTCGCAGTAACAGACACTCCCGAGGTGCCGGCAGGCCCATCAATCACAACGCGTTCATGAACCAATCATCGGAAGAAGATGAGTTCCTATCAAGATGAAAGCAACGCAGCGGCCACGCGCACGCATGACATGTTCAGCAGACTCGCTTCTGGGAGATCAACAGGGGCCGTATGCGCCCACGACATTGAGAATGTCGTTGACGTCAACGATGCCATCACCGTTGGTGTCTGCCACAGGGTCATTTGATCCAAATGCTCCGAGTACCTGGAGAATGTCGTCAACATCAACCTCGCCGCTGCCGTCAAGATCGCCAAGGCATGGTGTGTCCTCGCACTCGATCCGACTGACCTGAACGCCGTCAATACCGGCTTCGATAACAGATCCACTATCGGCATCGTCCGCGGTCACTCGAATCTGGAATACGTCGACTCCGAGAAGGCCGCTCGCGTCAAGATCGAAATCTGCGCGGATCCAGCCACCCGAAGTACCGGGCCCCGATGGACCGACGGTCTCGAGATTTTGCCACGTTGCTGAACCGACCTCAGACCACTCGACCGTAAGGACATCGGCATTCGGGGCACCGCCAAAGGTGTTGGAATACCAACGCCAATAGGCCAAGGTCCAACCATCACCTGGGATGTCCATCGCGGGAGAGGTGAGCACGGTCGCGCCTCCATCGACATCGCTATTGCCTTCAACATTGTCGGTCAGCCAGCATTGGCCGCTTCCATCAGCATCCGCTGGTGGATCACCTCGAAGGCCGCCGCCGGCAGGAACACCGCGGTCCCAATGCCCATCGCTGGCAGTACCTGAGACCGTCCATCCGGGATCTGTTTCTGCATTGTCATCAAATGCAACCGCAACATCGGACGCCACTGTCGCAATCAACAATTCGCTCGGCGCCGACGATGGGTAGGTAGCCATGCCACCCGAAACACCGTCCACCGCGACGTAGAACTCTGGCGACTCACTGCACGTAAATGTGGGAAGCGTTGCTTCATAACTCTCGCCACCAAGATGCAAAAGGTCCGCCTCGTCGAAACTCCCGCCGTCTCCGCGATACAGAAGTCTCGCTGTGGCTGGGTCTGGTGCCTCGGATCGTTCGAAAATGCGAACAGGAAAGCTGGTTGTGACGTCGGTCGACACCGTCGTAGGCGGCCCCGCAGTGAGCTCAATGCCCATCGACGTGCTGACGTGCTCAATCAAGGCCAATACGCCAGCGAAGTTTTCTTCAGCGCACGGGCGAATTTCGCTTGATGGAGGATCAAATCCGCCTGGATCACCTGAAGCAGGCCGAAGTTCGATCGTAAATGAAAGTGCGCCGTAACTATCGTAGGGCCAGTCGATCAATGTGCCGCTCGCGCAGTACAAGATGTTGCACGGGTTGTCATGGGTGTAATTCACACTGTGTACAGAGGCGATCGCATCAGAAATGGATCCACCAACCGCATGTAGCTCATCCCAATCAGGAGGCGGCGCAGTGGTGTAGCCACGGGGTTCCAATATGAGTTGCGAGTACGAATGAAAGTCAATCTGAGCGAGGATATTGCCGTGCGCCAAGCAGTAGTCACCAAGAGCCGTCACCTCGGGCTCGCTCATCGGGCCAGGGCCGACATAAATGTCGCTGCACGGGTCGGTGCTGGTGCTCTCGCCACCGTTCCAATCGGCATCCCAGTTTCGATTCAAGTCAACGCCTTCACAACTACCTGCGTTATCTCGGCGATTCTTTCGCCAGAATCGATAACCGCCAGCGGCATAGGTGTGCTCAAATCCATCGGGGTTCACCACCGGAATAACAATGATTTCAACCTTATCGAGTAAGGCCGTAATAGTTGAGTCCGTCCCGTATCCGTCGGCAAGAGAGTCGGCAATATTGATCGTGGACATTGGCGAAATCCACTCTCTCGCATGCTGGCAACCATTGAAGAGAACTGCTGGCTTGCTCCCGCCGCCCGCGTTCAAGACGACACCGCGAATCTGCCTTCCCTCGTGGCTTGTGCCAATCATGATGCCCGTTGCAATATCACTGTGGTCAGAAATGATCTGGTCAAGCCGGCTATTTAACTCCGGCAGTGTGCGGAAGTCGTCATAGAACGAATCAAGCCCACGTGTGGCGCCATGAGTTCCGCGAATCGCGAGCCGCTCGGCGTTCCTGCCAGCTTGATAAGCCGCAAGGTCTTCGATAAGTGGCGAAGCAGTAAGCCCCATAGACTCAAGAAGCGCAAGACCATCATCGTCCACTACCCACGGGCCAACCCCTGGTGACGGACGGCAAGCCAAGGCATCAAGCCCATCAGCAAGTAGTTGATTGACTGTGACCTCATCAGGCACGTCAATTTCCACAATCTGCTTTCCGACATAGTCGGCTGGGTCGGGCATAGGAACCGCAACGGCTCCACCGGTAACACATACGCAGCACAGGCTGACCAAGTAGTTCACGCAATCACTCCTCAAGCCCGGACACCCATACCCACAACGATCAGTATGGTCGCAATTAGGGATTGCACAACCCCAAATCGACCTGATCTCAGCACATAGTTCGAGCAAGAGCTCCCATCGGATCCCATGGAGGGAGCACCGTGGGTGATTCTGTAAGTGCCGCCTGCAATTCGCTGCTTAGCCGCGAACGATGAGCCGCGATCTCAAAGACATACTCGTCGAACCAGTTGTCGTTCATCGTCTGGAATCCCTTGCGGCCGACGCCCTCGTCGCCCCATGAGTTCTCAACACGCCAGCGACGCGCTGATCCCTCCAGAACATCAACGCCAGTAAAGAGCATCGCATGCGTCATGGCGGTGTGGTGATAGTGCAGTCGGTCATTTTTGTCGAGCCCATCAGCTTGACCATACAGTCCGTCATACTCGAATAGATTGGCATCCCAAAGGCCGACTTGCCGTTGGAATTGCTTCCCGACATCACATCCGAACCAAACGGGCTCGCCGCCTTCCATGGTCTCGATCGCGGCACGTTTGATGGTGTCCATATCGACGTTGAGATACACAACCTGTTCACCGCCGACGATATTGCCGAGGTACTCGACGGTGTAGGTCTTGCCGAATGGATGTTCTGGGCGCGGGTCGTGCACGAGGCACACCATTTCACTGAGCGGAAGATCGACATACTTCTGAGCAAACTGCACAGGCGTCATCTCTCCTTCGCGGTGAAAGTTGCGATCCTTGTCGTTGTATTGCCACATGAACGATGCTGGCGGTTCGCCAAGATGTGTGCAGAGCACTCGCCAGATCGTCGCAAGTTGCGTGTCCTTGATAGCCCGCGCCTCGTCAATCGACGCCCCGCCCTCAATCGCCACACGCAAGTCACGAGCGAATCCACGCAGGAATCCCTTGCACACCGCGTTCATTCGCATTGTGTTTGAGGAGGACTGCGATTCCGGCATCATGTCTTTCGGCACGAGGCCGTGGCGACGTACGAGGTTGACAAACATATTCCACTGGCCGCCATCGTCGAGTGGGTAATCGAGCAAGAAGCCCACGTAGCGATCTGTCAGTTCCCGACTCGCTGTTTCGATGATGCATTCAAGGAACCAGTTCGCCCGCTCGAACTTGTCCCAGAAGAGCGTGTAGTTCTGGCTGAACTCAAACTTCTTGACGTTGAGCCGTTTCATCACACTCGCCCGAAAGAGGTTGAGCGCCGCGAACATCCAGCAGCGGCCTGACTTCTTCTGATTGGTCACAGGCCAATCGTCGAGCCAGGTGCTGAACGTCCAGTCGGTCGAGGCGACGACATCGCGGTTGAGCGCTACTTCATCAGCGCCAACCTTGGTCACACCATTTCGGGCAAGCCGATAGGCTGAGTCGCCGTCGAGTCCAGTACGAAGCGAAGCAATGCGATCTGAAGAGATCGCTCCGGTTGAGGGGGCGGTTGTTGTTGTCATAGACAAATGGTACTGGCAAGCGATCGCTTGCTCGACTCACGGAGAGCTCGCAACCACCACAATTAGCCTCTCTCGCCCGTACTTGGCGATTCCCTTCGCATTGTTGATATCACACAGAACACGCTTCTGGCATTTAGTTGTCGCCGCCTCCGAAGTTTCCGGCTCGGCCACTGCGAGAGACTGGCGACGCTTGTCGGGCCGGGGACGGGTTACACCACATGAACTTTCATGGATGCCTCAGTAGTTGGTGGCTGATGTTGACCACACTTGCATTGTCCGCATTCCCAAGCCAAGTGTCCGCGGCAATTGCAATAAACGACACAGGGCCGAGTCTTTCGACTCGGCCCTGTGTCCTGTTTTAATCCAAACAACCTCGCGGCTGTGAATTCACATATCAGGCGTTGGTGTCATCGCGGACTTCATATTCCGCGTCGATCACGTCATCGCCATCCTTGCAGTCCTCGCCGCCGCAGCACTCGCCCTCGGCTGTTTCGCCTTCTTGCGATGCTGCTTCGTAGGCTGCCTTGCCAAGCTCTTGAGCCGTGGTGTTTACTTGGGTGAGCGCGGCCTCGATGGCGTCCTTATCGTCGCCCTTGACCTTCTCTTCGAGGTTGCTCACCGCCGACTCGATGGTGCCGCGGACTTCCGCGTCGACCTTCTCGCCGTGCTCTTCGAGCTGCTTCCGGGTGGCATACACGATTTGCTCGGCCTGATTCTTCAGTTCGATCAATTCGCGTTTGGCCTTGTCTTCGCTCGCATGCGACTCGGCATCAGACTTCATCTTTTCGATGTCGTCCTTGGACATACCGCTCGACCCAGTGATCTCGATGTTCTGGCTCTTGCCAGTGGCCTTGTCGGTCGCGGAGACTTTCAAGATGCCGTTTGCATCGATACCGAACTCAACTTCAATCTGCGGCGTGCCGCGGGGCGCGGCAGGGATGTCCGTCAGATCGAATTGGCCGAGCGTGCGGTTGTCCTTGGCGAACTCTCGCTCGCCTTGCAGGACGTGAATCGTCACGCTGGTCTGACTGTCGCTCGCGGTGGAGAAGGTCTCCTTGCGAGAAGTTGGGATCGTGGTGTTCTTCTCGATGAGCCGCGTGAGCAGTCCGCCGAGGGTTTCAACGCCAAGGCTCAGCGGAGTGACATCAAGCAGAAGCACGTCTTTGACGTCGCCCTGCAGCACGCCGCCCTGAATGGCGGCGCCGATTGCCACGACTTCGTCGGGGTTGATGGACCTGTCGAGTTCCGCGGTGCCAAAGGTGGCCTTGGCGATCTCTTGCACCTTTGGAATTCGTGTCGAACCACCGACCATCACGACGTCGCTGACGTCGCTGGTGCCGAGTCCGGCATCCTTGAGGGCGGTCTTGCATGGCCCTTCGAGTCGCTTGAAGAGGCTCGAAGCGAGTTCTTCAAACTTGGCGCGAGTTACCGTGACCTGCAAATGCTTCGGCCCGTTTTGATCGGCCGTGATGAAGGGCAGGTTCACGCTGGTTTCGAGTTGTTGTGAGAGTTCACACTTGGCCTTCTCGGCGGCTTCCTTGAGTCGCTGGAGTGCCATGGCATCGTCACGAATGTCAATGCCTTCGGTCTTGCGAAACTCTTCGGCAAGGAAGTCAATAATGACTTGGTCGAAGTCGTCGCCGCCGAGGTGGCCATCGCCACTTGTCGAGAGCACTTCGAAGACGCCGTCGCCAATATCGAGAATGGACACGTCGAACGTGCCGCCGCCGAGGTCGAAGACCGCGATCTTGCTATTGGTCTTCTTTTCGAGGCCATACGCAAGCGCTGCGGCTGTTGGCTCATTGATGATGCGCTCAACCTTGAGACCTGCAATTTCGCCAGCGTCCTTGGTGGCCTGGCGCTGGGCGTCGTTGAAGTATGCGGGCACAGTGATGACTGCAGCCTCAACGGTCTCGCCAAGGTAGTCCTCAGCAATTCGCTTGAGTTCGGTCAGGATCATGGCCGAAACTTCTGCCGGCGTGTACTCCTTACCGTCGCTGCCAACCTGCACCTTGACAAGCTCGTCTGAGCCGCCAGTGACGCCGTATGGCACGAGCTTCTCTTCGCTCTGGACCTCGTCGTGACGACGACCCATGAAGCGTTTGATGGAGAAGACTGTATTTTTCGGATTGGTCACCTGCTGGTGACGTGCGGGCTCGCCCACGAGGCGATCGCCCTTTTCGGTAAATCCAACCACGCTTGGCGTGGTGCGGTTGCCAGATGAATTGATCAATACCTTAGGTTGATCACCTTCCATGACGGCCACGCATGAGTTGGTTGTTCCGAGATCGATTCCAATGATTTTTGACATCTTGTATTTCCTTCCTGGGGAGCGGCTTCGGGCCGCGATCCCCATACCTCGGGCTCAGTAGATCTGAGAGAGGACGTAGTACTGATGCAAGCAGCGTGCCGAAATAACGACCTCGCCATCACAAAACTCCCCTTTTTCGCCCGCCGAAGGGCGTCGGGGGGCGTTTGAGGCCTGCCAGATTGGCTGTTGTGCCGTGAACTGGCCTCGGAAAAGACTCAGCCGCTGCGCGCCCCCCCACTCAGCCTGCAGCTCATATGTGGCGGTGTCAGCGAGCACGCCTGCCGATGCTCCAATCAGGATCATGGCACTAACCAATAATGAGTCCTGTGCTAAGACATGGAATGTGCTCCTTCTTACGCATCATGAGTACAAGAACCGCTC
>JABJQE010000088.1 GCA_018663565.1 Phycisphaerae bacterium | reverse complement strand
CTCTTCCGAATACAGCACGCCATCCGGCCTGCGGAACTGGATATGTCGTTTCGGGGGAATGTCGCCAAGGGTGGTGTAGTAGGGCATGTTCGTATTCTCCGCGGAGCATTGTAGAGGGCGTCGGCCGGTGTGGCGACTTCCCCCCCGTCTTCATCAGTTCGCCAAAGGACGCGACAGTAGCCGGGGTCGCATCAACGGCAGTAGTATCCACGGCTCTATGCGACATATTGCAGTAGCGACAACATCACGAGCGGATTGGGGGCATGTTGAGCCGGTCTTGCGGATGCTTGGCCAAGAGGACGGCGTGCGAACATCATTGCTCGTGGGCGGCGCACACCTAGAACCTCGGTTTGGTCGGACAATCGTCGATGTCGAGCGGGCAGGGTATGAGGTCGCCGCTGAGATTCCATTTCTCGCAGCGGACGATTCTGACCTTGGAATGGCCGAGGGAATTGGCCGGGCCACAACTGGATTTGCTCGAGTGTTCGAGGCCTTGAAGCCAGACATCGTGCTTCTTATCGCTGACCGCTTTGAAATGATGGCTCCGGCTTCGGCGGCCATGGCGATGCGTATTCCGATCGCTCATATTGAAGGTGGAGAGATTAGCGAAGGCGCCATCGATCAGCAGGTTCGAGATGCGCTGACCAAGATGAGCCATTTACACTTCGTGTCCACGGCCGAAGCCCAGAACAGGGTGATTGCCATGGGGGAGGAGCCGTGGAGAGTGTTCGTGTCCGGAGCTCCGTCGCTTGACCACCTCGTTATCGACACATTGCCGGATCGTTGTGCGGTTGAAGCGGCAATTGGGCAATCTCTTGATCCTCCGCCCGTCGTCATTGCATTTCATCCGACCACGATTCATCGCGATACAACTGATGAGGCTGTCGTCTTCTTCGAGGCGATCGAAGCGTGCTCGCAACCACTTGTTTTTTGCTTTCCCAATGCGGATGCTGGATACAGGCGCATTATCGAAATGGCCGAGTCAATTTGCGAGCGCCGCAGCGACGCTGTCCTGCGGGTCAATCTCGATCACTTGGTGTACTGGGCGTTGGTTCGAGAAGCAGCGTGTCTTGCGGGTAACTCATCGAGCGGCATTATGGAGGCCGCGTCCTTTGGCATTCCGGCCGTCAACGTAGGCGTTCGGCAGCAGGGGCGAACGCGAGCGAGGAATATTATTGATGCCCCCGTGAGTGTGTCAGAAATTCAAGCAGCCATTCGCCGCGGAGTCGACCCTACATTTCGCAGTTCGCTCAGCGGAATGGTCAATCCCTATGGGACTGGACAGGCTTCTGCGTTGATCGTCAAGATCCTCGCTTCCACGAAACTTGATGCAAAACTATTGCAGAAGAAATGCGGGTTGCGGGACTAGAGATTGCCTCGCCGATCTTGCTCGAGCTCGAGCGACTCAAACAAGGCTTTGAAGTTGCCCTTGCCAAATGACTGGCTGCCTCGGCGGCCGATGATCTCAAAGAAGAGAGTCGGTCGGTCTTGAAGCGGTTTGGTGAAGAGTTGGAGTAGATACCCCTCGTCATCAGCGTCAACAAGAATGCCGAGGTCCTTGATCCGCTCGTGGTCTTCTCGTACGCCCTCTAGTCCGTGCTCGGTGAGGCATCGGTCGACCCGGCTCCAGACGTCTTCGTAGTACTCGTCGGGAATACGGAGGAAGTCAACGCCGCGGCGACGAAGTTCGGCGACCGAGGCGAGGCAGTCGTTCGTCCGGAAGGCAAGATGTTGAACACCAGGGCACATGTCATGCCATTCGAGGTATTCCTGAATTTGGCTCTTCTTCTTGCCTTCGGCGGGTTCGTTGATCGGGAACTTGATCAAGTTGTTGCCCGAGGCCATGACCTTTGACATGAGCGCTGAATGTTCTGTTGAAATGTCGGCATCGTCGAAGTGTTTGAACATGGCAAAGCCAAGTGTGTCCTCGTACCACTGTACCCAGTGATTCATTTTGCCTTCGTCGACGTTGCCGACGCAGTGATCGAGGAACATCAACCCGCATGGATTCTGCTTGTTGTACTCGTTGATTGACAGGCCTTCGGTGTGCTCGAAGCTCGGCTCAAACTTGCCGCCCTTCTTCACATTCTCGATGGCATATTCGCCAGTTCGACTGACGAATGAATGGACGGCTCGGCCGTAGGTCTTGATGCCAGCGGTTGTTACGCTTCCCGTGTCATCAGAGATGGTCAGTGGCTCATATGCCGATTCTCCGCCATTGGCAACGGCTTGTTTCCAGGCGGCTTCTGCATCAGCGACGGTGAACGCAATATCTTTTACGCCATCTCCGTGGCATCGAAGTTCTTCGGCTGCAGGATCGTTCTTGCTTAGCGGAGTTTCCAAGACGAGGCGAATATTGCCTTGGGTCAGCAGGTATCGTGCTCGATCGCGGCTTCCCGTTGTGAGGTCCGCTATTTGTTCGATGGTGAATCCAAACGTGTACGCATAGAAGAATGCGGCCTGCTTGGCATTGCCCACGAAAAAGCGAACGTGGTCAATATCCAGCAGGGCGAGAGGGTCGGCCGTGGTTTTTGGTTCGGTAGCGTGTGCTGTAGTCATCTCCGCATTGTAGCGGGATTCCGGATGTCGATGCCCGATTTGGACCTTAGTACTGAAGCACGCTGTGCACTTGATGCGGGGCGAGCTTTGCACTGCCAGCGAGCGCTGAAAGTTCAATCAAGACGGTAATTCCAACAAGATTGCCTCCAAGGGCATCAACAAGTTGCTTGCTGGCCACCATGGTGCCACCTGTTGCAATAAGGTCATCGACGAGCAAGATGCGTTGTCCGGGTTGGATGGCGTCAGAGTGGATTTCCAGAGTGTCGCTGCCGTATTCCAAGTCATAATCACGCGACTGAGTGTTGTGCGGCAATTTGCCTGGCTTTCGGATGGGCACAAAGCCCGCATTAAGCGCGCGGGCGAGGAGGGTTCCAAAGATGAACCCGCGTGACTCAGCCCCAACGACGATATCAATGTGGTCATTTCGGAAGGGATTGACCATGAGTTCGGCAGCGAGCGCGAGCCCCGCCCGGTCTCTCAGAAGCGGCGTGATATCCCGGAAGACTATTCCAGGCTGTGGGTAGTCCTCGATAGCACGTACAAGGGCCTTGAGACGTTCTGGCATAAATCTCTCCTCCTGCGTGCTGGGATCGTAGAATATCCACATCATGCCTGCAAAGAAGACCGTCACCAAACTAGAGATTGTTGAGCCCCTTGGTCTGCGTGTATTGCTCCGGAAGGACGAGGATCGCAAGACCACAAAGTCTGGCATTCATTTGCCAGACAAAATCGAGATCCCAACTATCACAGGTCGGGTGGTCGCGGTGAGTGGCCAGATCGATATGGACGATGATTGGCCGATTGCTCAGTACGACAAGGTGCTCTTCAATCCAAAACATGCGATCCCAGTCGACTTTGAAGGTGATAACCGTCTCTTTGTCGTGCCGGTAGAGGACATTGTGGCGGTGTTTCGCCGCGAGGGCTGATACGCGTGGGAACTGAGACTGAGTTGATGCACGTTCAGGCCGCCCGAGCCAGTGTTCAGGTGGCTGTTGAGGTTCCGGGCTCAAAGAGCATGACGTGCCGGGCCCTTGTGCTCGCCGCCATCTCGCCGCAGCCTGTGATGCTGCGTGGTGCTCTTCGCAGTGACGACACCAATGCACTTGCACATGCAATATCCGCGCTCGGAACGTCGATACAGTGGAGCGGCGACACGATCAAGGTTGACCAGGGCGAAGGGTTTCAAGTTGATGGGGCGAGCGTCGATCTCGGGCACGGGGGAACACCAGCTCGATTCATGCTGGGACTCGCATGCCTCGGCGGCCGGGCGATTGGGACGGTCGTCGATGGCAGCGAGCAGCTTCGGAGCCGGCCGATGGGGGATATGGTCGGGATGCTTCGTGAACTTGGTGTCTCGGTCGATGAACGAGGCGAGCCGGGGCACTTGCCGCTCTGTGTGCGTGGTAGTGAGTGGTCGAACACTCAGCTTATTGTTCCGCAGACCCGTTCAAGTCAGTTTGTGTCTGCATTACTGCTTGTTGCAAGCCGGATGCGAAGCGGCCTCGAACTGGTGTTTGATGGCATTCCGACGAGTGAGCCATATGTGCTGATGACACTTGGTGCCATGACGCAGTGGGGGATAGATGTTGAGATTGATTGCGTTGGTGGGCATTTGCATCGCATTCACGTAATGCCATCGGTACCTACAGTCACTGATGTTGAGATTGCATCTGATGCCAGTTCATCGATGTTCTGGGCCGCTGCCGCAGCAATTCTGCCGCATTCCGACATTACGGTGTCCCGCCTGTG
>JABJQE010000087.1 GCA_018663565.1 Phycisphaerae bacterium | reverse complement strand
GGCGGTGGTGGTGGCCAAGGCGGCGGCGTCTATGGCAACTACGCTGAGGACGAAGAAGAATTGCTCGAGTCGCTCATCGATATCATCAAGCGAAATGTAGATCCTCCAAGCTGGTTCGAAGACACTATTGGCGACCCCATGCTCTTCAGCCGCAACCTCATTATTCGCCAGACTCCCGCGAACCATGTCAAAGTCGGGCGATTGCTCGAGATGCTTCGCGAGGCTCGCTCTGTGCTGATTAGCGTTGAAGCTCGCTTCTTGCGAATTGAGACCGACTGGTTTGAGGAAATCGGCGTTGATCTTGACTTGTACTTCAATACGAATAACGGCATGTGGACCGACATGCAGAATCAGGATCCCAACGCTCAATTGAGTGACTTCTTCTTTAGTACTGGTGCACAAGCAGGCCAGCCCAAGCCGTGGGTCACTTACGGCACCGTCAATCAAGTCGATGCTGAGGGTAATCCGACCTCGCCAGCGAATACCTTCAATACAGGCTTCACTGATGGAGTTCCTACAGCCGATTTACAAGGTATTCAGTACCAAAACACTGGTGGCGCCAATATTGGTCAACCAATTCGACTCGGTGCTGCCAATTCAGGCTGGAGCCCGATTGGCATCGTCAATAATAGTTTGAGCATGGTTGAGACCATCGCGTCTGGTGCTGCACCAGCCTTTGCCCAGAACTTGCTTCGTGAGGCGCCAGCCCTTGGCTTTGGCATGAGTTATCTCGATGATATTCAGGTCGATCTCTTGGTGAAGGCCACTCAAGCTGATGAACGATCAATTTCCCTTGCTGCTCCGCGGCTTACTTTCTTCAATGGTCAGGGTGCATGGATTTCGATTACCGAAGAACAGGCGTATGTCCAGGGCTTGACGGCCACGAGCGGAAGTGGCTCTGGTGCATTCGTGCCGCAAATCGGCACCATTCAAACTGGTGTGATGTTGTATCTCAAGGGCGCTGCTTCGGCAGATCGCCGGTACGTCACGATGAATGTGAATTTCCAAAAATCAGAGCTGAAGACAATTGCGACGGCAGCTACAACTGGTGCAGCTGGCGGTGGCGGTATCGGTGGTGGCGGTTCCTCTCAGTTTGCTGGCCAAGTTCAATTGCCCACCATTGCGGTGCAACAGCTTCGGGTGACGACGTCGGTACCTGATAAGGGCACGGCTATGCTTGGTGGCTACCGAGACAGTATCGAGTTTGAGACTGAGGCCGGTGTGCCGCTGCTCTCGAAGATTCCCTACATCAATCGATTCTTCGCGAACCGTATCACCGCCACTCAAGAGAGCACACTGCTCATGCTGCTTCGTCCGGAGATCATTCTGCAGCACGAGAATGAAGATCAGTTGTTCCCAGGGCTCTCCGAATCGCTTCGGGTGGGCTCAGCCTACACCCAGTGAGCCCCGCCTGACCTGAGGAGGCAAGACCCGTGTCGGATCAGTTTCAGCATATTCGCGTGAGCTTTGAGGATGGCTATGTGCTCATCATCTTGCAAGACCGTCATATTCTTGATGAGATGGTCATTCGCACGATCGGCGAGGAACTCGACAAGGTTGTTGCGGATGCGCCCTCTGCCCATGTGGTGATGGACTTCTCACAGGTAGAGCACCTCTCATCGTCGGCGCTTGGCATGTTGATCACCCTCAATAGCCGTCTGCAGGATCGTTCAGGTGGCCTATGTCTTGCACACGTTGCAGGTGGGATTAGCGAAGTCTTCCGGATTACGCGGCTCGACCGAGTCTTGCGAATCGAACCAGATCTTGCTTCGGCCAAGGCCAATCTACTCGGTCAGAACTGAACGGCGGATCCCTTGGGAGATTGTTCATGGCGGGTCGAAGCCATTGGAAACAAAGCTGGCATATTCCTGGAGAGCGGGAAGCTTGTATTCCAATTATTGAGCAGACGCAGCAGGCCATTGAGGACGCTGGCCTTGGAGAAACGGTTGCTTTTGCAGTGCGGTTGTCGCTTGAGGAAGCGTTGGCCAATGCCGTGCGGCACGGCCACGCTGGTGACACATCTTTGCACATTCGAGTTGAAGCGAGCGTTGAACCACATCAAGTTGTCTTGATGGTGGCTGACGAGGGGCCAGGCTTCGACCCCGAGGCTGTTCCAGATCCCACAGCCGACGAAAACCTCACGATTGCCTCAGGTCGCGGACTCGCGCTCATGCGAGCCTTCATGACCGAAGTCGAGGTGATTCCACCAGGGAACCGCATTGAAATGCGATATCTCAAAATGTAGGGCGAAGCGTTTTCTGTGGCTTGAAGTACCGAGGAGTGGCATGTCGGCGGGTTCATGCTATTGATGTAGTTGGGCTTTGAAACACCGCTGGCGAACGATGTCTTGGCATCTGAAGAGGTCGATACGCGAGTGAGGCTGTGGATTTACACATCCGGCGGCCGACCTCAGGCGACTTGGTATGCACGGGCGGAAAGGTGTCGCATAAGCCCCCCCGGCACTTCGCTGTACTCCGGTCGTCGTTGTTGCCCTCAACCATAGACCAGAATTGGCAACTGCCAAAGTCAATCGAGCTGATGCAGCGGCAATACGAGCTTGGCGGCGGCGCCATTCACCACTTTTCGCAGCAACTGGCAAGCTCATTGCTTGTCACTCAGAACTGCAGCCCCCTTGGTGGGGCCTCGCGTACAGACCCTCAAGTGAGCAACTAGGGCTGCGGCGGGCGAGGGCTGATCATGCCAATGACGTCGACAAAGTCCAGTCGCCAAGTTGAGTGATCTTCCAGATCATTTTGAGTCATAATGCGAATGTAGTATCTACTGTAATCGTCAGCAACTTCCTCAGGACAATTTGTTGATTGGTGTGATAGGTACCGCTGAAATCCAGTTGGTGTCCCAGGAAACGGGGTGGCAATATACTCCGGAACCTCTGAAGGGAGATACTCAAACTGAAAGTCTCTCCATGCTCCTCTGTCGAAGTCATAAATCTTGACAAAGAATTGGCCCGCAAAATCCAGCCAATCCCGAGTGGTAAGAATTCCAAAATCAGGTCCAACATATGAACCCGATGTCGTTTGGAATGTGCACAGGATATCGGTAATCTCGCGATTCCATGGATAGAAGCCATTAATCCCAGTAACACCGGCGTTGGCGGGCATTGACACCGAGCCAGGCCCACTTCGTTCGCTCTGTATCACGAGCCATATGTCATCGGGATCACGAAGGGTGACAGCCGGATCAATTCCGCCATCGAGAATTGTGCCAGTTATTGGGTAGGCTCCAACGAGCCCTGTCTGACATCCAAACTCCCAGAAATCATCCTCGTCAGGCAGTGCTGATGTGAATTGTTGCAGCAACCGTCCAAGTTGAGGCAGTCTGCCAACACATCGTGGTTCCGCTGCATTGACTTCGTCAAGATCCCAGGTGTATATATTGTCGCCAGCGTTTGCAGGTCCAATTCCACCACGCCCTGCAGGGTATCCGCCGATTTCTGGCCCATATGTAGCCGATTCCCACAGAAAGTCTTGTGTTTTCCCTGGATTCAGGACTGCCCCGTACCACTCTTTGGAGAACCCTTGAAGATTGGCAACTACGGCCGCTATCTGCGACGCCGCTGCGATCGATCCATCCAAGTTGGCGCCGAAGTCATTGGTAAATGACCACTCTTTGCCGATAGACGTAAGCGAATACTCACCTGTTTCGGCGTCCAGATCGATCGCGTCCTGCACGGTCAGTGTTGTTAAGTTTGCATTTCCTCCCGTGGTGACAACCCCGCCGCCCCATGCGCACAAGTTTGGGAGGCCTGGTGTTACCGCGCCAGCCGTAACCGTGTCCGTAGTCGTATAGTTCGATGACCACCACCGAAGGTATTGGTCATCCTTTGCTGGCGTGGACGCGGCCACAACAATGACGCCTTCAAGGCCAGGAAGTGCTGGGGGCTCCCCAACATCAGCTTGTTGGTCGCCTGCGGGGACCACAACCGTGATGCCCATAGAGACTGCGAGGTTGATAAATGGCTGTGATGCGAGGTCATTGACAATAGTTTGGCCGCTTGCGGGGGTATACGCAAGCAGCATGACATCGCCTGGGCCGAGTCCTAGGACCGGATCGAGTGCAGACACGAAAGCATCCTCAAGCCTGCTTGTCGTTCCGATGCCAGGGCTACCTTCTGTCCCACGCGTCGGGTAAAACGTCGTTGTGGCCTCATGAGAAAGGCCAGTCACACCGAATCCATTGTCTGCTGCAGCGAGAACGCCAAGTACAGCCGTCCCGCGGGCCGTGGCCACGGGGTCGGTGAAGTCCATATAAACATCATCTTCTAAGATTACGTTCTGCAAATCCTGATGTACCGCGCCGAGTGTTCGGCCAAAGAGGTCGTATTCCTGCAGCCACGCAGCCTCAGCGAGCACAGCAATCTTGATGCCCGCTCCGTAGGCATTTAGTGCAAGTGGTGGAGTTGGTGGATCGAGGTCTGAGAGTTCTTGAAGGTAGCGTACTGCTGCGGTGAACGAGGTAAACGCTTCCTGCGTTTGAGCGATGTCACTATCGAGATTGATGTCAGGCCACTGGGCAAGTCCGTCAGCGCCGTAGTACGGCTCTGGGCACATTTCGTACATATTCTGATGAGCAGGCATGCAGGTAGCGCCGTCATCAAGCGTTGGGTCTGACCATGAGAATGGTGCCCAGATCAATTGGCGAAGTGCTTGATCAGCAGAGACATCGTGCATTCCAGTGACAGATTCAGGATCCGGACTCGGACCAGCAATCCACTCGTTGGTCACTTGGCCTGAGTTATCGGTGACCACTTGGTGGGCTTCAGCCATGCCGTTGATCTGCAGGGCGAAGAAGTCTGGTGCGTTGTTCGGGTCTCCGCCAGCATCTGGGTCAAGGTTGACTGTCTGTACCGATGGGTAGCACAGTTCGCGGGCAACCATGGCCATCTTGGGAGTCCACTGCTTGGGCATCCATTCGAAGTCGCTGAGTTGGTGGGTGGGGTCAGCAGCGTCCTTCTCATCGAGCATGCGTGACATGACACGCATGCAGCAGTCAAAGTCTTGGCATCCGATCAAGATGTCTTCATCTTCTGCGACTTGTTCCCAACTGCTTCTGCCACTCTTTGTGCCAGGCACGTTGCACTGTCCAGCAGAGGAGTAGATGCCTTGGCATCGCGGCATGAACTGGTACAGGCGAGCAGCACGGTCGCGTTGGTCGGCGTATTCAAGGAAGTCATTCGTGAGTCCAGAACTTAGTGCTGCAACTGGTGCAGGAGGCCATAAGCTGTTGCTCGTGCTTTGGTCAGCGACGGCGCAACCGAGTGCTGGGTCTGCATAGGTTGGGTCCACGAACCGTGGAAGCACGCCGACGCGAAGTGTTCCGTTGCCCGGAATTCGACCATCCTCAACGAGTCCGCTCAGGAGCGGATTCAGTGCAATATTTTGTGGATCCGGGTTATAGGTGCCCTGGCCAAGAATGCTCTCAGGCGCAGGTGTTCCTGCTGGATACGCGTAGGTCGGCGGGTTCAGCGGGTCATAGGTTGGAAACTGCGGGACGATGTATGGCGAGATGCCTGAGCATGTGTAGTTCAGGAATGGTGTGGCCGAAGCGCGGTCCGCGAGGTATTGATCAACCGCGATCTGCACACACAATGCGTCCCACTCGGCCCCGGGTGCCGCGGTGCAGCATCGCGCGATCTGGGTCGCAACATAGTCGCAGCATGCGGCCTCATTGCAATAATTGCCAATGTACACCTCTTGCTCGCCCGGGTAGGCTTCGTTGTTGGCCGTACCTGGGATGGTCGGGAACTTCTCCGAATGATGGAAGAAGCAACTGCCCCGGGTCGGCTCACCCGAGAGTGGGATATCCGTTGATCCAGGGAAGTAGGGGAATACATAGGCCTGCTCCTGGAACGCAGGCAGGTTTGCTTGGTCGCCCATGTATTGCCACTTCGTAATCCCTGGCTGTTCGGTATTGAGATAGCGACCGCCCAGTTGGAAGGTTGGGTCCGCTTGCCCTGGTGGCAGCGTGAGGCTCTGGTCTATATCAAACATCTTGGAGTCATCGGTCCACCGTTGCCACCCGAAGTCGAATGGGTAGAGGTACTGATAGCCGAACAATCCAGACTCGGTGCCGTTCATCTGCCAGTGGTAGGCGCCACGAATAAGGCGTGGATAGGTAGGCCACCACGACTCAAACGGGTCGCTTGGGTCGGCCCAGGTCAACGGGTATCCGCGCTGGTTGGCCAGCCCGTACTGCGTCTCGAACTCGACGCCGGTCGGTGGCAAGCCAAATCGTGAGACAGCGCCGAAGTGCCCCGGGTTCTGAATGAATGGGAATTGCGCGCTTGTTGGCGCAGCGTAGATTCCGGTTTCATTGAAGCCAGGGGCTCCTGCTGGCCTGTCTGGTCTGCCTGTAATGGACGGCATCGCATCGCGGTACTGGCCAGCTGAGAGCAGCGGCGAGAAGCGAACACCTTCGTTCCACCATCGCGTGGGATTCCAGCCAGTCCATTCGATTGCAGAACCGATGTACTCCCATGGTGGGACAAGATATGAGCGTCCATTGGCTGTTGGTTGGCCTGGGGCACAGAGCGGATCAATGGCCGCCTCCGTCAAGTTGAACGGATTCTGTGGTGGGCACCACGTTTCCCAAGGATCAAACGTGCCTTGCTCGTCGTAGTTGGTGTTGCTTGGAGGTGTGAACCAGATGGACCATGTTGGACGCATCCAGTTGCCGTGCTCAGAGTGGATCAACCCGCCGGAGGGGTCGGGCACCATGAGGGAGGGGTCTATGATGCCGGCGGCCCAAATGTAATCGGTGCCAAAGCCATCAGGTACGCCGCCAGCGCAGGTCGCCCACGAGACAATGGTCGTTTCGCCGGCCATTGTGCAGCCGCCAAGCGTGTACGTGCCGGAACCAAGGTTCTCGCTCGCTCCGGTCTCGCAATCAGTAATGCCGGTCGAGCCACCATTGCACAGAATGTCGCCGGCGTAGAACAAGACGGGGTACTGACCTGGTGTTGGGATGGGACCATTCTGATACTCGAAGTCCACGGAGCCGATGTAGGCGCCGCCCATGGCTGTGCACCGATCGCAGGCCGACTCGTCGTCAGAATTTGTCACAAGGCGTGTGCTGCCAATGACGCGTTGCCGCGATGGGTTACTCATCTGCGTAGGCAGGTCAAAGCCTTGCCATCCAGGGCCGCCAGCTGTGTCCGGTCCGACGCGAACGAAGTTGCCATTGGGCGTTCGGTTACCGGTGTATGTCGCGAGACCTCGTGCTGCGTCAGTAACGATTGCGAAGTTCGGTTGGCTCCAGTTGCCAGCATCCACACTCGCACTTGCTGGATTTGGTGGATTTGTCAGTACCGTCCAGTTCTGTACTGGGGATGGATAGCCGAAGGCTTCCACAGGCGCGCCAAGGGGTGGATTTGCAGGGTCAAAGTTGTCACAGGCGCCGAATTTTGGAAGATCGCCGCTTCCGGCAAAGTAAGAATCGCCGATGCCGGCGTTATCAATGCCAGCTTCGCCAATACAGCAAGAACCGTAGACCAAGCGGCAACTCTCGCAGTTGCCATAGTCGCGGTTGTAGCCGTATACATTTGCTGGTGGAGCAGCGCCGCCATCGAGTGGGAAGTTCGGGTTGAGGGATGGGTCGGAGTCGCCCCAGTTGATTGGTTCACAGCCTTCCTTCGTATTATCCTCGCCGTCGCGTGTGCCCAAATTTCCGACCTGTGCGGTACAGCAACTGCCGAATCGTTCGGGGTCACATGACTGGCAGTCTGTTACCCCATCAAGAAAGGTAAAGTGTTCCGCTCCGGCGCCAAGGGCTTGTGCTTCGCAGTCATCGTCGTCAGCGGCATCTGTGCAGTACTGCTCATAGCCAGGGCCGTAGGAGATGCCGGCATCCTGGATATCATCAATATGTACTGCGTAGCAGCACTTGCCGCCCCCAAGTCCACGCTGACCGTCAGTGTCGCGATTGGCATCGACGCGTGCCTTGCACTCGGCAAGGTGGGCATCCTTTCGCTCAATGCGGTTTTGTTCGAGTTGGCGGAGCGCTTCGATGTACTGGGCTTCGCGTTCTTTGCCGACCGTGATTGGCGGGGAGAATTGTGACTGTTCCCACTCGAGTGACGGGCCTGTGGCATATACAGGGCGTTCTGGAGCAGGCATAGGTGTCGCCACCATTGGCTTGGGTTGGCGCCGCGGAGCGAACTGCGCTTCAGGCACAGTGGTGCTGCGGGCGAAGGTCACCATCTCAACTTCGCTCAATCGGTCTAGTTTCTTGGCCGTCTCCTTGACTTTGCGTACGTCTGCTAAGTCGACCCAAAAGGTTCCTGCGATGTCCACAGTGGGGAGGCCGTTCATCTCAGGAACGAATTTTATTCGGTTAATCGTTGACTCAGATGCCGATACTGCGGGAGAGAGCGTGGCGTCCATTCGAAAGAGCATTTCGGAAAGGCTGGTCAGATCATGGCCATTCAGGGAGAGCAATTCTCCATTGGGAAGCAGGCGTGCTCGCAACTGAGGGGCGAAACGAATCTTGATTCTTTGGCCGTCTAAGGAACTCGGCATTTCGAGATGTTGACCAACTGCAGTTTGGACAATCTTTAAAATGCGATTGGCGCGGGCCTCTGCGGCGGCGTCACTTTGGTCAACTGGCTTTGCGGCCAACACAACACTGGCAGTGGTTACTGCCATAAGGGTCCATGCGGCAGACTGAAGAAATCGTCGTGAGTTCATGCGGGGTCTCTCTCTGGGCTCACTCAAGGCCCCCTCTCACAGGGGCCGGATTGTGCCCCAATGGGGCTTCGTCATCGCAACCATGCGGTGACCATCATTCCATTCGTGTGTATACCGGTGAAGATCCTCCGAAGACGCTTCAAAACCGGCATTTTGGACGAATGCTATAGACCCTCAGAGTATAGCACGGGGTGATCCAACCGCCCGCGCAGAGGGGTCAAAAACGAAGGGTCTGCGGTCTATTCCACGGGTGCTTGATCGAGTTCCTTCCCTCACAACCTGCTCAAAACTGGCCTCATGATCTACTGCGGTCGCGTTTGGCCCTGCGTGCATCTGTGCTGTGATGCTGCAATTGATGCGGAGAGCAGAAGTGGCGGTATTGCCGGGAGATCAAGTAAGCAGGGGCGGAGTGAGGCCAAAACCTAGAGATCGGCCCCCATGTGGGGGTCCGATCTCTTATGCGGGTTGGGTCAATGGATTGTGGAGCGTTGTATCAGTCGAGCTCGCCAATGATGGCCTCGTCAGCAGGGCCAGAGATGATGGCTTCGAGTGGATCTTCCGCCATTGGGGGGTCCATGACGGTTGGAGGCTCCGCTCCGCGAGACTCGGCCATGGCCGCTGCATCGGCCATATCGGCTTGAGCATCGTCCTCTTCTGAGGTTGGAGGCTCAGCAAGCAAGTCGACCTGCATGTCCACATAGGGCTGGAAGCCGGTGCCGGCTGGGATCAAGTGGCCAAGCAGGACGTTCTCCTTGAGACCGCGGAGCTCATCGACCGCGCCTCGGAGTGAGGCCTCGGTGAGCACCTTGGTGGTCTCCTGGAATGATGCGCTCGAGAGGAACGAATCAGACTGGAGCGAGGCCTTCGTGATGCCAAGGAGCAGAGTCTGACCTGTGGCAGGCTGGGCACGTTTGGTCTTCGCTGGTGCCTTGCCCTCAGCTTCGGCAATGGCATTGGCTTCCTTGGCCTCTGCCCGGTCCACCATGGAACCCACGACAAAGGATGTCTCGCCAGCGTCGGTGACGTACAACTTATTTGCAGTGTCTTGGTTGCGAGCGCGGAAAGCGTGTCGACCGATGATTTCCTCTGGTAGCAGGCCCGTGTCACCGGGACGCTTGACGAGCACCTTCGAGAGCATGCACGAGAGAATAGTCTCGAT
>JABJQE010000086.1 GCA_018663565.1 Phycisphaerae bacterium | reverse complement strand
CCGGCCACACGTAGAGAGAAACGGCAGCGATAAAGAAGTAGTAGGTGCCGATCTGCAACACATCTGTCGCCACCCAGTACGCCCCGAGAATGAGCACGATTGCCTTCTGTGTGAAGCAGATCAAATCGGAGGATGACCAAAACCACGCAAGCACTGCGTAGAGGCGATAGTCAAGCCCACGATGCTCCTCATTTCGCACTCGAAACTTGTCACGTTCAAAGTCCTGCCGCGCGAATGCTCTCACAACACGAATGCCATGCAAATTCTCATTGACGCACGCCGTCATGCGGCCCTCAGCCTCATCCTTCTCACGGAAGATGGACTTCACTCGGCCAAAAAAGAAGAACGCCGAAAGTATGACGATCGGTACCAGCACGAGTGACGCCACTGACATCGAGATGTCCATCATGAACATCAGCGGCAACGGTATGAGCAGCATCGCAATCGCGCGTCCGATCTCAATGACCTGCATGGCCAAGAAATTGCGAAGCGTGTCCACGTCTGATGTACACCGCTGTAGTACGTCCCCAGTCTCTGCCTTGTCGTACCAGGTGCATGGAAGCCGATTGAGATGGGCATGCAGCCGATCTCGCAGCCGGCAGATCACATCCTCGGCCGCAATGGCTACCCACCGCCCGCGGAAATAGGTCGCAACCGCAGCGAGCATCGTGAGACCCACTATAAAGAGGGCCGGAATCCAAAGGCGCTCCGACACATACTCTCGGCCGCCCATGAGCCACAATCCAAACCGCTCTGGCCATGACGCAGTTTCCGTTTCTGCAGCGAGCACGCCATCAAGCACAATCTGCGGCACCACCAGCACCGAATACAACAGCATTGCCGCCACAATCAGTGACAGCAACGCCGCGGCGTAGCGAACCCGCTGCCCTTCAAGAAGGGCCCAAATGGTGTGAAGGCGATCAAACATGAGTCAAACAGACGTTGAGGGACGCTGGAATCATACTGTCCCCGCCTCCAACAATAACGCAATGATGGGGTATCGACCAAACGTCCAGTGGCAACAAAGCGGCCGACACCAAGATGGTGCCGGCCGCGATGCACCTAAGAGGAGTATCTGCCGCGAGTGTCTATTCACACGGCCCCCATGAGTCGATCACCATGAGCAAATCGTTAACGCAGACAATTCCGTCTTCATCAACGTCTCCCCCAGGCCCAACGACCCCGTCGCCATTCCCGTTCGAATCTTCCGAACAAGTGTCTTCAAAATCATCAAACAACACGTCGACGCATTGTCTGCCCGGAGGACGCAAGAGAGGAACTGGTCTCAAGAAGACAAGTTCGCACATTTCAATACTCGAGAGCCAAGCCGCAGCATTCGAACTGGCGCCACATGCCGCCACTATCTTTTTTGCACGCATTTTGCAGTAGTTGACCGTGTCATGCCGACACAGTGTTCGGCACAGAAGCCATGAGGAGATCGTTTCAATGGGTGACACACACACAGAATCATCATGTTGCGGCAGCAAGAGCAAAGGATGCCCCCTCATGCGGTGCATCTTCTCAATCGCGCTTATCGCAATCCTCACATGCATGTCGATGGCAATGTGGAAAGCCGCATGGGCCATCGAAGCACTCGCTCCCGCGGCTGGCTAACTGTTCTTCTTCAACTGAACTCCTTGGAGCCCTTCCCTTTTCCGTTTCAAGGAAACGGGAAGGGCCCTCACCATAGTCACAATTTACGATCTCTAATTCCCGCTTTGGCGAGATCGTCTGCTGCAATCAGGAGGCCGCCCGATCAACCACAAAGGGCCAGGTACCGGAGCGGTACCTGACCCATTTGAGCAAGAAGTGAGTGATGATCGATTCAGCCTCGGCGACGCCGGGCACCAACGATGGACGCGAGGCCGAACAGGGCAAAGGCGCCCGGAGCCGGAACTGAATAGATCAAGGGATTGTCCAACCAAACGTTGCCGTCCATACCGTCCACTGTGTCGGCGGTAATGAACATTCCATCGACGGCTGAGAGCACATTGTTCAGATCGGACGCCGTGGCGACTGCGGCGGGATTTCCGCCCATCTGAATCATCCACGTCGTGGAGGGGTCGAACCCGAAGTCGTAGTGGTACCAATGGCCGTCAACAGTGGCGACGGCATCCGCCCACAGGACAGCGCCGCCGCTCTGGTTGCTGCCCATCGTGAAGGCGATCTGGACCATCTGCGCGGCTGAACCCAGATCAGCAGCCCAGTCAAAGGACACGCCGCCGTTGTTGACAGCTGACGAAAAGTCGCCTCCGCCGAGAAAGCTCGCAGAGGCCGAAAACCATTCTGCGTCGTACGAGGTCTGATCCCAGTAGTTGATGTTTCCGGTGGGCACGCCACCGGTGGGACTCCAGTTCACGGCATACGGACTGCCGGCCGGGCCCTGCTGGGCGGTCCAACCTTCGTCGCCGGTGTCAAAGGAACTGTATGCGAGCGTGGTAGCGGAGGCCGTGGCCGAGACGGCGGTAAGCGTGGCGAGGGCGGCGATAAGTGTCGTAGTGCGTGTCATGGTCCTGAGTCCTTGTGGTGTTAGGCGGGCCCCGGCTATGTAATGTGCGGGCCTGCGGTCATCAAGAATCCGCAGAAGCAGGTTGTTTCTGTCAGCGTATTTGGCAAAAAGCGAGTCAGGTGCCAAGACGGCACCTGACTCGCTTTCTGGGATGCAAGAAATGCTCAGCCTCTGCGGCGCCGAGTACCAATGATCGAGGCCATTCCAAGCAATGCCAAAGCGCCCGGCGCTGGAACATGCATGTAGATCCGAGGATTGTCCAGCCACGTTGTCTCACTGATCCCCGTCCAGGTCTCACCCGTGATGTCCATGCCGGTGACGCTAGCGAGCACACTATTCAGATCGCTCATGGTGGCGAGCTGGGAGGGTCCACCGGAACCGTAGTTGACCATCCAACTGACGCTTGTGTCGAAAGCGAAGTCGAATGAATGCCAGACATTGGGTGCTGGATCCGGGCTGCTGCTCGCCCAGATTCGGGTGGTACCACTCCAGAAGATCACGCTAGCCCGTTTGCCGCTCTGCACCATGTCGGCCATCCAGTCGAATGACACGCCACCGTTGTTGAATGCTGCGGAGAAATCGCCGGTGAACTGCGTGGGGGCCTCAAAGACGTAGCCGCCGGGGGTTACATCCGCGAACTCAAGATGTCCGGTGGGTACGCCGCCAACGGGAATCCAGTCAGGCAGGTAGTAGGAAGGCACGCCATTGACCGTATCCCGAACCCGCCAGCCGTCTTGATCGACGTCATAGGAACTGTAGGCCAGATCGACGGTGGCAGCAGATGCTGCAGCCGTTACGAAGGCGAGCATCCCGAGAACTGCAAATAGTGAGGTTTTGTGCTGCATGGCGCATCATCCTTGTGGTTGGGCAGACCATGCGTCTTGACGCTTAGGCCCGCAGTCACCATGAATCCGCGAATGCAACGTGTTTCTGTCAGCACATATAGACGAAAAATTAGATTAGATACCGAGGCGATGCCTGAGTCCGTCTTTCTCAGCACCCGCCGAAGGCTGTCAACACTGCCAACAGATCCGCCACATTCGTCTGTCCATCGCCGTTGACATCACCCGCGACCGAGCCCCAAGCGTCGATGACATACATCACGTCGGGAAGATCGACGACATAATTTCCGCTGAGATCCGCGGCGCAGGCAGCGGGATTCCAGGAATCGGGCAGGTATTCAAGATGAAACACGCCGTATCGCGGCGGCTTGGCGTTGGCCGAAGGGCTGCCGCTGTTCCAGTACTGCGTATAGAAGGCCTCCTCAAAGGCCACGCAGAAGGATTTGAACGTCTCGATGCTCGCGCCCTGTCCCGGCTCATTGCTCCACGTGCCGAAGGCGTCAATGGTGCCAAGCGATGTCGTCTCGGTGCTGTACATCAACCACACACGCGACATATCGGCTCCGCTCATGCAGTCTGGCGGCGCATACGTCCCTGTGCATGGCGGTGTCTTGTTTCCAAAGAGGAAGCCGAAGTCAGACTGCGGCGGGCAAACAGCGGTGGCCGTCCCAAGGATGTCGGTGACGGGATCGGCCGCTGCGGCGGCGCGGGTATAGATGGTTGTGGGGCTCGCAGGGCTCGGATTCGGTGTCTGCGGCAGCGTGCTGTAAGCATCCACAAAGGTCGTTTCGCAGTTACTCCCCCCCGGACAACACTTGGACATGTTGTAGAGCTCAAGCATGCCTGAGGCAAGAGGAGGATCGGCGAAACTGCTTCCGGACAGCGGCGTGGTAGTCCACCGCAACATATTGAGCGCCGATGTGTACCCCTTCGTGGCTGCGAGCCCGATGAAACCACTGCTCGCGGAGAGTTGCGGCCAGAGCGTCGCCTGAAAGGCCTGCACGGCCAGCAGCGTCGTGTCGTTGACCTGCAGAATGCCGCCGGAGTTCTCGTTCTCGAAGTTGATCTCGAACACGCCGGGGCTCACGCTCGCAGCGGCTAAAATTTCGTTGGCCTGCTTGGCCCAGTAGAACGGCTTCTCCCACTCGGTGCCGACCGTGACACCACCCGGCTCCCAAACCCAGTTGCCATCAAAGTACGGCAGCATGCCGATCTCGCCGGTGAAGCCGCCGTCGCGGAGTTGTTTGATGCAGTCGAGTACTGGGGCGCTCATGCCGGCAGTCAGTTTGAAGTCCGTCCCCGAGCCATTCGCCGCATCCGGATCGATCAGGCGAATGACCAACTTGTCGCAGGGCATCGTCTGCTGCTTGGTCCACTTCACGACGGATGGCCAGTCGGGCGGATCACCCTCAACCCACATCATCCAGCTCGAGGGGACATCGCCGGCGGCCACGACCGCGAAAGCGGCCGCTATCGCCACTGCAGTCCATTGCACCAAGCCATGTTTCACGGTTCCTTCCTCATCGATACCCAGCCTACCCCCAACGGACCCGCAGAGCAATTCTAATGAACAATCGCCTCAATCAAACACTGTGATCTCAATATGTGCGGCGAGGCTCAACCCTCGCCTTCCGGCATCCGACTCACGATCTGGTGCCGGGCGAATGAAAGAATGAGCTCCCATGCGAGAGTCCGCCCGGCCTCGCTTCTCTCGCCCCGCGTCGCACCAGAGAGTATCTTCTGCCCCAATGGGCTCATCCAACGCTATACATGTCATCAAATGCGGTGGTTCTGTTCTCGGTACCGAAGCCGACATTGCCGCAATGGCAACCCATCTAGCGTCGATCGCTGCGGCGGGCGACCGCTTAATCGTCGTGGTCTCCGCGGCCGCTGGCGTGACCGATGCCCTGTTTCAATCGGTGTCGCTTGAGGCATCGACCTCCGGTGACGAAATCGCAGAGCATGTCTCGTCCGGCGAGCGAATCATGGTGACCCGGCTCTGCGACCAACTGCAGGCGCTGGGAGTGACTGCCGCAGCCCTAACCGTTCACGACATCGGCTTACGGGCCAGCGGGCCACCACTCGATGCGGACCCAATCTCGCTGGATGTGGCAGCCATCCTGCAGGGTCTTCATGAGTACCCCGTTCTGATCGTTCCCGGCTTCGCTGGGGTGGGGAGTTCCGGGGCTAGGCGGCTGCTCGGCCGCGGTGGATCGGACAT
>JABJQE010000085.1 GCA_018663565.1 Phycisphaerae bacterium | reverse complement strand
TCTCGGGGGGACTTGACGTACCGTGGTCGTGGATTGGGGCTGGACTCGCCGCGGGTGTGCTCGCCGCTGCGATCATTCGCTGGAGTATCGGCCGATGTTCTTCTATTCGGGCCGCGATCGTCCTTGATGAAAAACTACATTTGCACGAAGCATTGTCGACGTCGCTTGCCTACGCCGATCGAGCCGACGATTGCATGATTGAACAAGCGCATCGTGTGGCCGCAACGTATGCCGCCAAGTCTGATGTGCAGCGGGGCGTGTCTCGCGTCCTGCCGATCGGTCCGCCCGAGCGATGGTGGTGGCCTGTGTCTCTTGCGGCCTTAGCAGTTGTTGTGGCGATTCTTCCGCCGCTTAGAAGTTCAGCCGATGTCCCGCCAGATGTACATCAGTCAGCAATGCTCGATGCAAAGGTCGATACCGACGAGGCGGTCGCAGCCATGCAGCAGGCCTTTGCTGATGCGCCTGATCTTCAAGAGGCATTGGATGAGCAGTTTGACCTAGCGAAGCATGTTGAACTTGCTGACCCGACGGCATTACGCCAAGAGACGTTGAGAGACCTGACTGAACTAAATCGTCGCCTTGAGGCATTTCAGAACGGCGATGAGCAGCGGCAAATGCGGCGCGTGCAGGAGCGTCTCGCCTCGATGAGTCCATCTTCCGATGCAACGCAGCGTGTCCGCCGCGCTATGTCGGCGGGGGACCTCGAGGCAATGGCGGCGGCCATGGAGCAATTGACAACGGCTCAGACCGATGCCGATGCCCGTGCAGCAGCTCTCAGCTCGCTTGCCGAAGACTTGCGAGCGGCGGCCAATTCGGATGAAGCCCTAGAGCAATCACTGCAAGACGCGGGTGTATCTGACGAGGAGGCGATTGACGCCGCTGAGCATCTCACCGAGTCGCAACGTGAGGCACTTCGCGAGCGTGTAATGGATGCGATCGCAGCATCCGAGACGCTCAAGGACATGGCCTCTGAATGCGAAGACGCTGCTTCGCAATGTAAGAACCCGGGTGAAGAACCCTCCGATTCTGAATCGGCCTGTAAGAAGCTTGCGAAATCACAGCGGGCATCGAAGCAGGCGTCCAAGTGCAAAAACGCATGCCAATCAAGTGCCTCGAAGGCAGGCAAGGCGCTCGCGAAGGGATCATCGAAGCGGGGATTGGGTGGTGGAAGTTCTTCTGCTGCAGGCGATCCAGATGTGGCGACGCAAGCGGAACGTTCGAGATCGGTAGTTGACGCCACCACGCCAGTTGTAGCCACATCGTCTGTATCGGGCCCGTTGACGGGCGGTCAGGTGTCCGAGGCTTCCACCGCGCCAATCCAGTCGGCTAGGCGGCGGATTGAACGCGGTCTTGATGTGCAGCGTATCCCGCGTCGATACCGCGAAACTGTCGCGGCGTGGTTTGCGGCCACGGGTGAAGTGGCTGCTGCGGCCGCCCAAGATGCGGCGAGCCCAGAAAAGAAACCAACACCTAACGAGGCACCGGAGTCCCCGTGAGACGTTTCATTGGGCGTGTAGTGCTTGCGTGTTTCGTCGTCGCCCTTGTGGGAGGATGCGATCGTGGTGGGCCAAGTGTTGTTGTGTACGTGTCGACCGATGAGGCCATTGCCCGACCCATCTTGCAGGCATTCGAAGACAGGCATGGCGTGCGTGTCTTGATGGTTGGTGACACCGAGGCGAGCAAGACAACAGGATTGCTCACCCGCATTCGAGCTGAACGATCTGCTCCGATTGCCGATGTACTGTGGTCATCCGAAGCACTCGGGACCGTCGCGCTCGGCCGCGATGGATTACTCGCGCCTCATATCTCGTCGCGAACTCAAGCTTGGCCTACGCAGTGGCGTGATTCCCAGCACTTGTGGCATGCGTTCTCGCCGCGCCCTCGCGTGCTCGTCTTTGATCCACAGATGATCGCAGCCGAAGACGTTCCGGTCTATTGGAGTGATCTTGCATCGCCTCGATGGAAACGCAATCTACTGATTGCTGACCCGCGATTTGGCACCACCGGCGGTCATCTTGCAGCAATGAAGTCGTGGTATGACGCGAAGCAAGCAGGAGCCTGGGACACGTGGCTCGCGGCCATGGCGGAGAATCATATTCGTGTGTTGCCCAGCGGGAATGCTGGTGTTGTTGATGGTGTGCTGCGCGGCGATGGAGTACTCGGGCTGACCGATGCCGATGACGTATACGCGGCCAATCGCAACGGCGCGAATCTCGCCATGGTTGTCCCGCGTCATGGACCCGATCTAGGCGAAGGCGCCATGTTGATGCCCAATACGGTGGCCATTCTTCAAGGGGCTCCCCATCCGAAGTCGGCGGCGCTACTGGCCGACTGGCTGTGTTCTCCAGAGGTGGCGCGACAACTTGCGGCATCGGTGTCGGGCAATGTGCCGCTTCCGGCTGAAGTGGCCGCGGAGTTTCCACACTTGCGGATTGATGATCCTCTGCTGATTGATCTCAATGATGTATCAATGCAGTGGATGCCCGCAGTTGATGGAGCGGTGCAAACTTGGCGAGAGGATTGGACGCGGTGAAGGCCCGATCGGTGTTGATCGCACTTTGGATGATCGTGATTGGATGGCCGATGTCACGGACGCTATGGCTGTTGGCACAATGGGAAACTGAACCAGCCGTTCGCGGGGAAGCACTGCACACAAGCACGGACGTATTTCTTACAACAGCGATGTGGGCGATTGGCGTTGCTGCGTTATCGGTGTGCCTCGCGATCCTTCCTGCGCGATGGCTCGGGTCGCTCTCGCGCGTTCGGCGTTCTGTCGGTGTGTCGATCCTGATGCTTGGACTTCTGCTACCAACATGGGCGGTGTATTACGCGTGGTGGGCCTCGTCGCCGCCTGGAACGTGGCTATACGACGTGTCGGTTGAGGCGACCGGCGTGGGGCTCGTGCGGAATGTGATGTTGGCAATCGCGCTCGTTGCAGGGACATGGCCGCTCGCTGTGTGTTGCGTGATGCCTGCGTGCGCACGTTGGTCCGCGGAACGCTCAGAACAAATGCGAATGGATGGCGCTACTGCCGCGGGCTTGCAGCGTGCCCGGATTCGTGTGGAATGTCCTGGTTTGCTGGTGGGGTTTATCCTCTCGGCCATATTGATTGCAAGCTGGACGACCGCGTTTGATCTCGCGGGGGTGTTTACCATTGCCAATGAACTGCGGGCTCGGTCGGCGCTTGGGATGGGGCTGACGTCGCTGATCTGGACATCGTGGCCAGTGTGCCTCGCGGCCTTATGTGGCGGCGCCATGCTGTGGTGGTGGATTGGCCGCGGATGTGGCGTACTCGCGCCTGGGCATCGCGTCGTGGGCACGAATCGTGTAGGTCGGTACAGAGCGTTGTCGTCGCGGGGTTGTTGGTGGCGGCCCCATTCGGGTTGTTGGTGGCGTTGTGGTGGCAGATCAATGCTGTGTCTGATCCGGGCGGCGATCTTCTAGGACCCGTGACGCGGACAGTGTTACGCAGCGGCATTGTGGGTGGTGTTGCCGCAGCGATTGTGCTTGGCGGTCGCTCGTGCTGGAATAGTCGGATCTGCGTGCTCGCCGGTGTGATTTGGGTGGCATCTGCATTCTTGCCCGCGGCATTGGTTGGGGCCGCTGTGACGGATGCTTGGGGCGGAACTGTGCAAAGTAGCGGAGCCGCTTGGGTACTGGCACTCTGTGTTCGAGGTGGCGCCGTTGGCATCATTGCGTCTCTGTGGCTTGAGCGGTCAACGCCATATCGTCTTCGAGATCTTCGCATGCTTGACCGGCCGCCGTGGTGGTGCGCTGATCCAATTACGCGAAGCGTAGCGTTCGCGGCGGCGATGGTGGCCGTGGCGTGGTCCGTGTCGGACATCGCCATTGCAGCCCGCGTCGCTCCACCCATGGCTGAGCCGCCACTTGCTGTGACGCTCCTCAATGCCATGCATTATCAGCGTCCAGAAACAGTGGTGCGGGTGCTGATATTGTTGCCAGTGCCGGTCATTGTGGCTGGCGTACTGGTGTTGTTGTGCGTGATTCGAATTCGCCCGCGGGCCATCGCCGGTCCGCTACTTCTGGCGATGGCCGTGCTTCCAATGGCGTGCCAGGACGAATCACAGGATGCAATCTTGCCACCTGTACCAGTTGTCGGCCAGACCGGCCTACCAGGTCGCACACCCGGTCGATTTGACGTGCCGCGTGGCATTGCATCGGACGGTCATGGCGGCGTGTACGTTGTGGACAAGTCGGCTCGCGTGCAACATGTTGATGCGGGCGACCGCGTTGAGTTGTGGTGGATCATGCCTGACTATGACAATGGCAAACCCACAGGTATAAGCGTTGTGCCCGGCGGACGTATTGCCGTTGCGGATACCCACGAGTACCGCGTGTCGGTATTCAATGAGTCAGGTCAGCTTGAGCGGACCTTTGGTGAATACGGTACCGATCCAGGTCAGTTCATCTATCCAACCGACATCGTGGTCGATGAAGCCTCGCAGTGGTACGTATCTGAGTATGGCGGTAATGATCGAATTCAAGTGTTGGATTCCGCCGCGACACCGCTGCGTGTACTCGGTGGCCCGGGCAGTGGACCAGGCGAGTTCCGGAGGCCTCAGTCGATGGACTTCTCGGTTGATGGACAAGTGTTGTGGGTAGCGGACTCGTGCAATCACCGAGTGCAGGGCATCGATCCAAATACAGGTGAGCAGGTGGCCGAACTCGGCACGGGATGGCTGCGATATCCCTATGGAGTCGCCGCGTTGCCTGATGAGAGTGTCGTGGTGAGCGAGTTTGGCGGTCACCGACTGAGTCGTTGGTCGCCCGCCGGCGACCGTCTTGGCGCGTGGGGGGGCTGGGGCCGTGGTCCTGGTCGGTTGAGAATGCCGTGGGGTATCACCTATGACCCAAGTACTGATGAGATACACCTGCTTGATACTGGGAATGCTCGAATACTCCGGATTCCCCGCAACGCCCTCGGCCCATCAATACGCCACTAAGCAACGTTGAGCGGTAGCATTGCCCTCAATGCTGTTTGAACACCCGGGATGGCTGATGGTCTTGGTGCTTCTTGCGCCGGCTGTGTGGTGGTCGCGTGGGGCGCGGGTGTCGCTTGGGCCGGTCCGAGGAGTTGTCGTGCCGGTGCTGCGATGCGTCTTGATTATTGCGTTGGTGCTGGCGCTCGCTGAACCTGTCATTCTCCGATCCAATGACGATCTGACCGTGGCAGTTGTGCTCGATCGCAGCCGATCGATCATGCCCACCGAACTTGATGCGGCCGTGGACTGGGTACAGCAAGCCACGGTTGGCCGTGGCGAATCTGATCGATTGGCTGTTGTACATGCTGCGCGAGATGCTTCGGTCGTGATGATGCCCGATGCCAATGGCCAAATTGGCATCGAGGTTGTCCAAGGCCGAACTGATGCAAGTGATCTCGCCGGGGGTGTTGAGTATGCCAAGGGGCTTCTTCCAGATGCCGGTGCCCACCGCATATTGCTTGTGAGCGACGGCAATCAAACGGCGGGCTCGCTTCTCGAAGCGGCGAGCCGCGCAGCAGATGCAGGGATCCCCATTGATGTGTTGCCAATTCGGTATGAACGCGATGGCGAAGTCATGCTCGAGCGGCTGATTGCACCTTCAGATATTCGGCCGGGCGATGCCGTCGACCTGCGGGTTGTGCTTCGAAGTCAAGATGCCGCACGCGGTCAACTGACGCTCTTTCGCAATGGCGTGCGAGTTCCAATGGGCCAGGGCAACACACTTGATGTGAGGCTTGAGCCCGGTTTGACCGTAGTGCCTCTCCGTGCCCCTGCGAGCGGTGGCGCAATGGAGCGATATGAAGTTACTTTTGAGCCCGATGTATCGACGAAAGATGCGCGCGCGACCAATAATTCAGCATCGGCTGTTTCGCTCAATGCTGGGCAGGGACTCGTCTTACTGGTGTCTGATGATGGTCTTGGGCTGGAGCGACTTGCCGCACTGCTTCGTCGCCGTGGCATGAGTGTTGAGGCCG
>JABJQE010000084.1 GCA_018663565.1 Phycisphaerae bacterium | reverse complement strand
TTGATTACCGCATGGTGGCAAGGTCGCCCACCAACCGAATCGGGGTCGCCAAGCAGAACCGGGGCGTTGGAAACAATGAGTACGAGTCGAGGAGCGATGCCAGCAGAATGTTCGGAGTTCATTGTCATGGAGCGGCACTGTACGAAGCAGATCGCTTCGCCACTTGTCATCGGCCAAGAGCCCCAACTCATCCACATCAAACGTTGAAACGGCCACCAGTAGCATCAGGTCGTTGTGCCAGAAGAGGTTATCAGGACACTCATTTTATAAGTGCATGTCAATACGCAAGATAAAGCGACAAGCAGTTCGACCTGCCGGAAGCTGGGACGCGGCACGAATCGTGATATTCTCCACGTTCTGCCGGTTGGGGCTCAGTGTAGGGCCGAGGACGGCCGATTTGAGAAGTCTGAGCCACTCGTGCAGCGGCCTCCGAATTCAGCATCAGGACCCACTCGTCGTTCCAGCAGCCATGAGCACTCCCAAAGCCAAACGCGGCACCATCTTGATTTTGACGCAGGTCTATGTGCCTGACCCAGCGGCGGTCGGGCAGTACATGCACGACGCGGCTGCGGAGCTTGCACGTCGCGGGAACCGGGTCATTGTGTATGCGGCGAGCCGAGGTTATGACGATCCAACGATAGTGTTCCCCGCACGTGAAGTGCGTGATGGCGTCGAGATTCGCCGCCTGCCGTTTTCAAGCTTTGGCAAGACGTCCATTCCGCTTCGTATTCTCGGCGGCGTGCTGTTGATGGTGCAGCAGATCGTTCGAGCAATGTTTGTCGGCCGGCTTGACCGCATCGTAGTCAGTACATCGCCCCCAATGTGTCCGATTGCGGCGATCGTTGTTTCGTTGCTGCGATTTAAGCCGATTATTTACTGGGTAATGGATCTCAATCCTGACCAGATTATTGCGCTGGGGAAAGTCAAAAATGGATCAGTTCCCGTTCGCACCATGAACTGGTTGAATCGTCGCATTCTTGGCCGCGCGCGTCGTATTGTTGCGCTCGACCGGTTCATGCTTGAGCGTCTGCAAATGAAATGTGACATTGCCGATAAGACGGTCATCATTCCGCCGTGGGCACATGATGATCACATAGAAATGATTGAGCACGCAGACAACCCGTGGCGAACCGAGCACATTGCTGAAGAAAAATTCGTTGTGATGTACAGCGGTAATCACGGATTCTCAACCCCGGTTCAGTCCGTTCTCGATGCGGCAATGTTGCTGCAAGGCGATACTGGCATGGAGTTCATGTTCATTGGTGGCGGTGTCGGGAAGCAACTCGTGAACGACGCTATCGAATCACAGTCGTCGACCAATGTTCGCTCGTTGCCATACCAGCCCTTCGAGATCTTACGGTATTCATTGAGCGCGGCTGATGTGCATCTTGTAACGGTCGGTGACAATGTGGTTGGCATCGTGCACCCGTGCAAGATCTATGGTGCGATGGCAGTAGGCCGGCCTATTCTCTTGCTTGCCCCCGATCCATGCCACGCATCAGATGTTGTGCGTGATAACAACATTGGATGGCATATTCCACACGGTGACGTGGAAGCATTAAAGCGTGTGCTCGAAGAAATCAGAGCGACGCCGCCTGATGTGCTTCGGGAGATGGGCGAGCGAGCGCAGGACACCATCAGAAGAGAGTTTTCCAAGGCTGCCCTTTGCGGTCGCTTCTGTGATGAGGTAGAGCTTCTGTGATGAGCTAGAAGAGAAGTCATGAAAAAGTACGTCTTTATTCAGAACGAACCATTCCTTCTCCCAAAGGTGCTCGGCAAGTACCTGCGGGAGTTTGCCGAATCAACCGCTGGGATAAACATCCAGTCGATTTCACCATTCCCAGGCGAGAAGATCTCAAACGACTTCGCGCCTCAGGGCACCGCCTGCGGTAGGCTTCAGCCATGAGTGAACCGAGACAACAGCCCGCTCGCGCAACAAGCCCACATTCACTGGGCAATAAGCTCTCTCGCGTCGCGTGGGCGTGGGTGTACGTTCTGGCCTTTCGCTGGACACCGCGGCCCATGCATGCGTGGCGCAACCTGATTTTGCGGATGTTTGGCGCAGACCTTCATCCAACGGCTCGGGTGTATCCCAAGGCGGTCATTTGGTGCCCTGCATTTCTCAAGATGGGCGCCCATGCCTGCATTGCAAATGATGTTGACGTTTACAACGTCGGTGGCGTTGAACTTGGCGATCATGCGCTTGTGAGTCAGTACTCATATTTATGCGGAGCGACTCATGATCACGAGCATGTCGACTTTCCGCTCGTGCCCAAACCGATTGTCATAGGTGCCCGCGCGTGGGTGGCCGCTGATGTATTTGTGGCGGCTGGCATCACGATTGGTGCTGGCGCAGTAGTTGGAGCTCGCTCTGAAGTATTCAAAGATCTTCCACCGTGGCAGGTGTGCGTCGGGAGCCCCGCTCGGGCGGTGAAACCCCGAAAGCTTGGGCCGTCTGACTACGGCGATAAGGAATAGCGTCACGATGTGCAGATGGCTTGCCTATCACGGACCCGATATTCGTCTGAGTACATTGCTGCACGACCCCGAACACTCGCTGCTCGAGCAATCGAAGCATGCGACGCAGAGCGCGTGGGTTGTCAATGGTGATGGTGTTGGTGTTGGCTGGTACGGGGATGACCCTGATCCAGGGCAGTACCGCGAGACGCGGGCAGCATGGAATGATGAGAACGTCAAGAGCATTGCGAGGCATACGCGAAGCGGACTCTTCATGGCGCATGTGCGGGCGGTCACGCAAGGCGTCGTATCTCGCACCAACACGCATCCATTTTTGATGGGCGACTGGCTGTTTCAGCACAACGGAGATGTGGGGGGGTACAAGGCGATACAGCGGCGGTTGGAATCGAAACTGATTGACCCATGGTTTGGCGATCGTCAGGGGCAAACCGATTCTGAGTCGCTTTTCGCACTTGCGCTTACGCACGGGTTGCGCGATGATCCTGTTGCTGGCATTACCGGCATGATTCGAACTGTTTTGGAACTGCGTGATGAAGTGGGAATTACCGACCCATTTCTGATGTGCATCGCTGCGACCGGTGGCGATGGGTTGTGGTGTGCCCGCTTCGCTCAGGGTGCCCCAGCTCCAAGTCTGTACTGGGGTCGTGGCCTTGGACTCCACAACCGTGACGGCAGTTGCACACAGCTTGCCGAGACTGCCACCATCGTGGTCTCTGAGCCGCTCGATGCTGAGCAGCTCACGTGGCACGAAGTGCCAGATTCGTCAATCGTCAGGGTGGACCGGGACGGCGTGCTCGTCCATCCTATTGAGGGCATCCGCTAGCCTAGTTCCGGCCCGGTCCCCGTCTATAGGGCCTTCATAGGGGCCTAGCCACGCTCAGCTCGTCAACTCCGGTCAATGACGCGGTCAATGGTGGACACTCACCTACAAACCGGCCTTAATTTGCCAATAACGACTTGTCGCTGAGCGCTAGGCCTTCTATATTAATCAAACGTCCGTTTGAATCAGGTGTTTTGTATTCGTATTGGAGTGAGATGAGCACGAGAGAAGGCATCTTGAACGCCGCCATGTCAGTCTTTGGCGAACACGGCTTTCGTGGAGGCACGGTTCGTGATATCTGCGACCGGGCTGGGGCCAACGTGGCTGCGGTGAACTATCACTTCCACGACAAGGCATCGCTCTACGCCGAGGTACTTCAGCACGCGTATCGCAACGCCGGTTCGGGTGAACCCATGCCGACTCTTGCTGATGCGCCCGATCAGCCCGCCACACAACTCGGGGCGTGGATTGCTTGGTATGTCCGGCGGCTGTTGCACTCAGGTGGGACCGATGTCGGTCGTCTGATGGCCCGCGAAATGGCTGAACCCACCGACGCGCTTGACGACCTTGCCAAAGGCGCCGTGCAGCCAGTCTTCAGCGAACTCGGCCGCCTTATGGATGCTGTATCTGGCGGTACGCTCGAGGACCGCGAGATCAAACTCCGCTGCATCGCAGTCATTGGGCAGTGCCTTGTGTTTCATACCGGCCGCGCGATGCTCGAGCGACTCGATCCACCGCACTTTGGCAGTGAAGACGCCGACGAAATTTCCAGCAGCATTATTCAGTGGACGATGCGTTCATTTGATTCGTCCAATGTGGACTCTGGACCATGACACGCGCCGCCGTACTTGTTCTCTTCAGCCTTCTGCTCGCCTCGTGCAACCCCGTGAAGATTCCGACTCGTGAGATGCCGGCTGTTCCTGCGCCATCATCGTTTGCGAACGATGGCGGCACGATCGCAGCGCCAAAGCGATGGTGGCGTGCCTTCAATGACGACACGCTTAATGTGCAGGTTGATGCAGCAATCGCAGACAATCTGGATCTCAGGCAATCGTGGTCGCGTTTGGCCCAGGCCGCCGCGCAAGCTCGAATTGTTGGGGCGCCTCTCCTGCCAGAAGTCAATCTTACAAGTAGCGCTGCCCGCACGCGTGGGGATGGCAGTTCGGGGATCAACTACAACAGCAATTGGGTTCTGGGGTTCGGCTTGTCCTGGGAGGTTGATCTGTGGCGAAAGATCGCGAATCGCGCCGAGGCCGCTGTGCTTGCTGCCCAGGCCTCGCGGCAGGATGTTGAACACACGGCGCTCATGCTCAGTGGAACGGTCACAGACACGTGGTTCACCATTCGCGAACAGGCCAATTTGATTGCTGTCATCGAGGACCAGATTGATATCAGCGAGAAGTTGCTTGAGACAGTCGAATATCGCTACGCCAATGGGCTCACCGATGCGCTGCAGGTCTTTCAGCAGCGTCAACAACTCGAAAGCGTTCGCGCTCAGTTACCGCCTGCTCGTTCTCGACTCGAGACCAGTTTCAACGCACTGTTCGTGTTGCAAGGGCGTCCTCCTGAAGAGTTCAGTGACGCGATCATTGAAGCGACGCTTCCAGGTTTGCCGCCACTCCCAATTCTGGGGAGCCCAGCAGACCTTGTTGAGTCAAGACCAGATCTACGCGCCGCCCGGGACCGGCTCGCCGCAGCAGACCGAGAGGTTGCCGCAGCCGTGGCAAATATGCTTCCGACCATCTCGCTTTCTCTTGGATATGACTTCAACTCAAGCAGTTTCGCGAGTCCATTCAATTCTGGCATGAGCAGCATCGGGGGCTCACTGCTTCAGCCACTCTTTGACAGTGATCGCCGGGGGGCCGAAGTCATCCGCCGCCGAGCCATCGTGCAAGAGCGTCTCGACGCATTCTCGCAGTCGTTTCTTTTTGCTCTTCAGGAAGTAGAAGACGCGCTCGATCGCGAACGCAATCAGATTGATTTGCTCGGTGAAATCAAACTTCAACTCGAACTCGCTGCCCGCCAATTGCAAGCCGCTCGCACGAGTTATAGCGACGGTGTTGCAGAATATCTCGACGTAATTGCGGCAGTGCAGACTCAGCAGTCACTGCAGCGGCAGAATGTGACCGCCCATAAACAACTACTTGCCTATCGGGCCACGCTCTATCGGGCGCTTGGTGGTTCGTGGATGCACCAGCTGAATCCACCGCATATCGATGAGAAACTTGAATCGCAGGCGGGCATGCATCAGTTGCAGGAGGAAGAACTATGAGTCCCATTGTTCGAATAGTACGCCCAGTGGCGATTATTGTCCGGCTCGTTGTGCCACCCCTCATTCTCATTGTGGGATTGTGGGCTGGTTGGCAGTTGTTTCGAAGCAAGACTCCGCCGGAATTGACTCAGGTTGCAGAAACAGCAGCATTCGTTCGCGTTATTGAACCGCCACTTGTGGATACGACACTCGATGTGGCGGCGTGGGGAACGGTCATGCCATCCCGGACACTGTCCTTGCGACCGGAGGTCAGCGGTCGACTTACTGAGGTGGATGCTCACTTCGTTCCAGGCGGAGTGTTCAAGGCGGGGGCGAGTATTGCTCGCATCGATCAGCGAGATTACGAACACGCCCTTCGTCAAGCCGAGGCCACCCTAGAAAATGCTCGGTTCAATCTTGAACTCGAAGAAGGACGCGGCCGAGTTGCCAAGCGAGATTGGGAATTGCTCGGCGATGAGATTGAGGGAGATGAGTCGGGAAGTCGAATGGCACTCCGCTCTCCTCATCTCGCGGAGAAACAAGCGGCATTACAATCCGCTAGGAGCCGTGTTGAACAGGCGCAGCTGGCAATTGATCGTACGGTGATCACTGCGCCCTTCAATGCGATGGTTATTGAAGAATCGGCGGAACTTGGTCAGATTGTTTCGCCAAATACATCGCTCGGTACGCTCATTGGCACCGACGAGTTTTGGGTTGAGATTGGCGTTCCGCTTGAAGATATCGCCACGCTTGCGATTCGTGATGGAATCCAACGCCCAGCGGTTGTCTCGATTGCAACTGGCGGTGGGAATACCGTTGAGTACAACGGAGTTGTCTCTGGGCTTACAGGTAGCGTTGATTCCGCCGGCCGTCTTGCACGTGTGCTGATTCGTGTTCCCAAGCCCCTTGAGCAAGCGGTCGATCGTTCGGTGCCGCTATTGCTGAAGTCGTATGTGCAGGTTCGAGTGCAGGGCCCATCCGTATCTGGTGTTCGATTGCTTCCGCGGAGCGTCATTCGGGAGGGCAACTGTGTATGGATTGTCGGTCCAGATGGACGCCTTGTTATTCGAGATATCGAAGTGGTAGGGGGAATGGCTGAAAGTGTCTTGGCCCGCGTAGATCTTTTAGCAGGTGAGTTGATTATCTCAAGCCCAATCCCAGCAGTCGCGCCTGGCATGTTGGTGCAACGCGAGGTCAGCGAATGACACCGGCCCGTCCACTTCCATCGCAACGAACTGGCGCAATTGCCTGGATGGCAAGGAATCCGGTGGCCGCCAATCTCCTGATGGTTCTCTTCGTTGTTGGAGGAATCGTGCTCGGCGGCCGAGTGAAGCAGGAGGTCTTCCCGGAGTTCACGATTGACATGGTTTCCGTGTCTGTGGCCTATCCAGGTGCGAGCCCAGAAGAGGTTGAGCAAGGAATTGTTCTTGCCATTGAGGATGCAGTGAGTGGCCTCGATAGTGTCAAGCGCGTAACGAGTACTTCGGGTGAGGGATTTGGCGCTGTGAACGTGGAACTGTTGCTTGGCGCTGATCATGCGCGGGCACAGCAGGATGTCCAAAGTGCAGTAGACGGTATTGTGTCGTTCCCAGTCGACGCAGAACGTCCACGTATTCAGCTGATTTCGACGAAGAACCGTGTTGTTTCACTGGCGGTATCCGGGGAATTTGACGAACAAGTTATCCGCGATCGCGCTGAACATATGCGGGATTCATTGCTCGCTGATTCTGGAATCACGCAGGTCGAGTTGAAGTTCATTCGTCCGCTTGAGATTGCGATTGAAATCCCAGATGAGGGTTTACGAACGTATGGTCTGACGCTTGATGCAGTGGCCCGGGCCATTCGGCAAGGGGCGACGGAACTGCCTGCTGGGTCCATTCGGACCCAGGGCGGCGAGGTGCTGCTGCGTACGACTGAACGGCGTGACTACGCAAGTGAGTTTGAAGGATTGCCTCTGATCACTCGTGCTGACGGTACAACCGTCACGCTAGGTCAGGTGGCCGACATTCGTGAAGGCTTCAGGGATATCGATCTTGCTGCGTGGGTCAACGGCAAGCCGGCCGCCCTCGTTGAGGTGTTCCGCGTTGGCAATGAGACGCCAATCTCTGTGTCGCAGGCTACCCGTGAGTGGCTCAGTGCCTATCAGTCGCAGTTGCCACCAGGCATGGACATTGGCATTTGGAACGATGACTCGGAGATCTATCAGGAGCGAATAGATCTCCTGCTTCGAAACGCATTCATCGGACTGGCCCTCGTGTTATTGCTGCTCGGATTGTTCCTTGAACCTCGCCTTGCCTTCTGGGTGATGCTTGGCATTCCCATTTCAATTCTCGGATCGTTCCTCTTTTTGCCGATGAGCGGCGCCTCGATCAACATGATTTCGCTATTCGCGTTTTTGATCACGCTTGGCATCATCGTGGATGACGCCGTCGTCGTCGGAGAGAATATTTACGAGAAACGCCAAGAAGGCATGAGCACGCTCGACGCGGCCATCATGGGAACCCGCGAGATTGCCGGGCCTGTGTTCTTTGCCGTCATGACCAATATGATCGCATTCCTGCCAATGTTCTTCGTACCTGGTGGTGAGGGGAAACTGTTTATGCAGATCCCCGCCGTGACCATTGCAGTGTTCTTCGTCTCTCTTGTTGAGTCAATTTTTGTACTGCCTGCTCACCTTGCACATGAAGGCGCGGACACTGCCTTCTGGCGCATTGTGTCGTATCCATCTCAGGTCTTCGGTAAGGGTTTGCAGTGGTTTATCCAGCGTGTGTATCGACCCTCAGTGTATGCGGCTGCGGTTCATCGGTGGGTTACGGTCGCTATTGGGCTTGCCATGCTGGTTATGGCGAGTGGCTATGTGGCTGGTGGCCATATCGGCTTTACGTTCATGCCCGACATTGATGCAGGTGTTGTGACGGCGCGATTGCGTCTGCCGGTCGGTGTGCCGCGGGCTGAAGCCGAACGTGTGCGAGAGCAACTCATGGACGCGGCGGACCGTGTGATTGCTGATCTGGGCGATGGCTCATCAGTCCCCGGTCACATCTCAACGATTGGTGCTGCCC
>JABJQE010000083.1 GCA_018663565.1 Phycisphaerae bacterium | reverse complement strand
GCCAGCCGACGTGAATGGCGATGGGGTCGTAGATGTCAATGATCTGCTCGCAGTTATCTCAGCATGGGGTCCGTGCTAGTGCACCGAGTCCAACTCGGTTGACGGAGCCACGCTCCTCGGCGGCCTACTGCTCAACTATTGAAGCGATTGTTCTGCAGACGAAGGTTATTCGACCAGCGTGTTCTAGCAGCGTCGCCGACGCCGTCCACCAAACCCGGCAATGCATAGCACGGCAAGTCCGGACGGCGATGGAATAATGATCGTGGCGTCTACAACAATCTCGTGAGTATCCGAGAAGGCCGCGGTGCCTTCAACTTCCCAGCTGCCACCGGAGCCAAACGTGATGAGCTGTAAGACTTCATCGGCCATGTTGAAGGCCCCGAGGTCAAATAGCTCCATCTTGACAGATTGCATGTTGATGAGTTCTGCAATTGCAAGGGCTTCCATATTGTGGCCTTGTTGCCACTGGAACGCGCCAGCGCCAATGAGATCATCGCCTGATGGTGAGACTGTCCACGATCCGCCTGCATCTTGATTGACCAAACTCGTGTCGACACCTTGCCAGGTCATTTGAACGCCGAGCAGTGAGAAAGGTGGTAGGCCTGGGGTACTTCCGTCAAGACCGTCAAACAAGGTGATGAGCGTTGGGCCTCGGTAGGTTTCAGCGAGCAGTATGGTCACATGACCAACAGTGTCAACTCCATCATCGAGCAGCGATTGGTTCAACGCGGCCAGATCACTAGGTGTGATATAGGAGCCATCTTCGCTGAACATACTGGGCATGGTTCCGGCAGAGAGGTTGTGGTCAACTCCTCCAATGGTGAGATCGGCCGATGAACCAGCAGCAGCCATCGCCGGAACAATCACGCCAATGGCGATCATCCACCCGTAGATTGTGATGTGAGCTGGCATTGCGATCTCTTTCTCTTTCCTCAGAACCACGCTGATGCAAGTCCTTGTCGGAGCGGCATCTGCGTCCCACAGGATAGCGTTTAACAGGGCATCTTCCAACTATCCATCCGGATGGTGGTCAAAATGGATCCTTCAGAGCCCGAAAAATCGGATTTGGGGACCTTGAGTTGTGGAGAACGGCTGCTGGGCGATTTACAGCAGCGGGCTGAGCAGGCCGGCCATGTTGTACAGCAGCCGCTTGTGGGGTGGCAGATTGAGCCAATGGGAGGACTTTACGGGGCTGCTCTGGGCCACATAGGACATTTGAAGGAAGTGCAGACGACTTGCAAACTCTGGACACCAGCCGAACATACTGACTTCGAAATTCAATTCGAGCGATCGTCGATCAAGATTGGCCGACCCGATCATGAACAACTTGTGGTCGACCGTCATGGTCTTGGCGTGGAGCACACCGGCCTCAAATTCCTGGATTTCAACACCGGCTTGGATGAGTCCGGCGTAGTGACTCCTGCTTGCGAGCCCCACCAGATGGGAGTCGTTTCGCGCAGGCACGATGAGCGTTGTGTGGACGCCGCGTAAGGCGGCCGCGCGAAGTGCTGCCTCGGTTGCTGCGTCTGGGACGTAGTACGGCGTCGTGAGTACGAGTTCGTCTTTGGCTGCATGGAAGCATGCGTGCAGGATTTGAGTCAATGCTTCGTTGTTGAAGTTTGGTCCGGTGCCCACGATCTGGCAACACGCGGATCCATCAATCGTCTCCGGGGCGTCGTGCAGCATGGACTCAAGGCACTCGCCTGTGTTGACTTCCCAGTCTTCTAGGAAAATGCACTGGAGATCTCGCACTGCAGGACCTCGTACGACGGCCATGCAGTCAACCCATGGTGCATACTTGGCCTTGGGAGCGAAGTGTGGTGATGCGATATTGCGGCTGCCGACCCAACCTCTTGCATTGTCAAAGACTGCGATTTTGCGATGGTTCCGGATATCCATTCGTGCAAACATGACACGCAACAACCTGGCAGGAAGCATCTCTGCAATGCGTACGCCGCCTTTCTCCATGTCGCGTCTGAGCTGCGAATCAAGGAAGCTGCGGGAGCCGACTGAGTCAACTTGCAGGCGTACGGCGACTCCGCGTTGGGATGCTTTGATGAGCGCTTGCCCAACATGTTGGCCGACCGAATCGTCAAGGTAGATATAGGTCAGCACATGAACCGTCTCGGTGCTTTGATCAATGTCCTGGACGAATGCATCGTCGAATTCATCGCGGCCACCGACGAGTTCAATGGAGTTGCCCCCAAGCACATCCGACTCGCTGATCGCTCCGGCAAGTGAGAAGATGCGGTCGTAGGGGGCCGGGATGTCAGTCTGGCTCGCGAGTAGGTATTCCGTTGGCGCTTCGCGGGACATCGCGTATTCAGCATGAACGTCGGCGTGATGGCGTCGTCGTTTGCCTGCCACGCGGTCGCCACTAAGAAAGATATAGGCCACAGCGCCAATAAATGGGGCGAGTACGATTAATACGATCCATGCAAGCCGCGTATCGCTTGTGCCACATTGTCGCAGCAAGATAAGGCAGACAAGCCAAACAATAAGTCCGATGTGCGTGATCGCTAGAAGTGAGGGCCCAATCCAGTACATGATGTCATGGTGACTTGGCCAAGCCAGTTGTGCAAGTCTAGTTGGTCTTTACAAAGTGGCTGGAGTTTCGCAGATCGAGCTCGCCGTGGTGGTGGCCATCGATTCGGCCGCTCGCGTCATACTGGGCCGTGAGCCAGGCCAGTTTGCGATCACATAGGGTTTCGAGGTTCGTTTCCTCGCGGGGGGCTGACCCCCAGACAATCGTGCACTGGTCGGTTTGGAGGATCAGGCTGCCATTGTGGTTGTAGCGTGAGAGGTCGATGGACTCAATCTGATCGATCCATGGTTGCGGCTTCAGGACGGTGTAGAGGGCGAGCGCTGCTGAAACATCATCTCCCTGCCAGGCTCGGCGCGGACGAGCGGGGCGATCTTCGCCGGGGTGGGAAATGTGCAGACGATGATCCTCGCCGTCAAGTTTCGTGCCGTCGGGGAGAGGGCGGCCGAATTGATCAACCAAGACGTCGCCATATGAGTCAGTGACAACCGCTACTGGATTCAGGAAGACGCCTTGCACTTCAATGTCTCCACCTGCGGTTCGTCGTACTTGGTCAATGCGGTCAAACCAACCGGAGTCTTCCAGGGCGGTGTGAATTGCAACGAGTTGGTATTGGGTCGGTGCTTCCGTACCGATGTGCCGGATAGCGATGCGGCCGAGGTGGGTAATGAGCGATTCGCCGATCCACTTCGGGGTCTCGGCGAAGCGAACCTCTTGTGCTCGCGGGGCAGTTGCTGAGACAGCTTTACGAAGGGAGGGCGTGGCGATGGCAAGGCCAATGGCAAAGAGGCCAAAGATCACCCAGCCACCCGCGTCGCCCTGCAGGGCACGGGGAGTCTGCCAGAGGGTGGCCCAGAGAGGTTGCCACCGACTGTGTTTCTTCTTCTTAGAACGTGTGGTCTTGCGAGCCATGGCGCAACGATCTCTCCATACGGCTACATGCCGCTAGGGGTGTATCGGTCAGGTTGGGCTACAAACCCGAGTGACTCGCGTAAAAACAGCGAACTGGTCCCGATGGGTGGCCCTGCTCAGTCGGTAATGGTTCGAGCGATCGCTGCATGCGCGAGTCGATCACACAGACGGGGCATATCCCATCCGTGTGCGGAGGCGGCCATTGGAAGCAGGGAGTGGCTCGTGAAACCTGGCATTGTGTTGACCTCAAGCAGCCACGGCCCATTCTCATCAAGCAGGAAGTCAACTCGAGCAATGTCGCGGGCGCCGACTTCTTGGCACAGCGTCAAGGCAGCCTCCACCATGGTCGCGGCAGCATCTTGGTTCACCGACGGGTTGACGAGATACTGCGTGTCGTCTCGGTCGTACTTGGCCGCGAAGTCATACACGCCGCAGGCGGGCACGATTTCGATAAGTGGTAATGCCTGCCCATTGACGATGCCAACGGTCATTTCACGTCCCGTAATCTGGCGTTCCACCAGAGCGGCGCCGTGAGACTCGATGACCGTGGTCACGGCGGCATCGGCCTCATTCTGCGTGTCGCAGAGGTAAAGGTCAATGCTCGATCCATCGGCGTGAGGTTTGATGACGACGGGTGGCCGGAGGGGGCACGGTTCCGGTTGCCGCAGGAGTGCCCAGTCCGGCGTGGCAATGCCGAGCGATGCGGCAATGGTCTTTGTGCGGTCTTTGTCCATGCAGGTGGCAGCCGCTTTGGGAGGTGAGCCGACGTATGGGCGTCCATCAGATTCCAGCAGTATCTGCAGGTCGCCGCCCTCGCCCCATGGACCATGGAGGACGGGGAAGACAATACTGCCGGAGAGTGCAGCGAGTTCAGGTCCGGTGATGCGGTCGATGATGTGTTCTGCAACAGACCAGCCAGACGCGGTGAGGGCCTTGGCAACTGCGTGCCCAGACTTGATGCTGACCGGTCGCTCAGCATCGGGACCACCCATGAGCACAGCGATGGAGCGTGTGCTCATGCCTGGTCACTCCGTTTCCAGATGACGACTTCGGGCTCAAGCGTGACGCCCATACGGCTGAGGACTTCGTCGCGGACCTCATCGATGAGGCGTCTGATGTCGGTGGCGCTTGCCCCCGTGTTGGTCACGATGAAATTGGCGTGTTGATCACTGACTGTTGCGCCGCCAATGCTCCGTCCTTTGAGTCCCGCCTTATCAATGAGTGCTCCAGCAGACATCTGACGGCCAGTCGATGGATCAACGGGGTTCTTGAAGGCGCACCCAGCGCTGTGATCCGCCATCGGCTGCGTCGACTTCTTGTGCTGGAAGATTTCCTTGACGCGGTCGCTCACTTTGATTGGGTCATCTTCTTGGAGTGAAACGGTGCACTCGGTGATAATCCCATGGGGAAGATCACTCCCGCGGTATCGAAACCCGAGTGATTCTGCGTCGAAGACATGATGTGTGCCATCGAGTGCAACCATGCTGACTGTCTTGAGGCAATCACTCAATTGTCCCCAGGCGCCGCCTGCATTCATGCGGACTCCGCCACCGGCCGTCCCAGGAATACCGGCCATCATTTCGAATCCATGGAGCCCGCGTCGCTTCGTTTCTTGCACGAGATCAAACAGGTTGACGCCTGCACCAACACGGGCAGAGGTGATGTCGCCGTTTGCGGTGTACCGAATGGTCTTGAAGTGCTCGTTATTCAGTTGGACCACGACGCCATCAACACCACCGTCGTCGACGAGCAAATTGGCACCGCCGCCAAGTACGCGAACAGGTACGCCCTGATCTCGGCACCGGACGGCGAGTTCAATAAGCGCAGACTCGGTTCGCGGACATGCCAGGATGTCTGCTCGGCCACCGATGCCAAACCAGGTGCTCGCGCCGATCTGGGCATCAAGCGAGACCTCAACGTCAAGATCACCGAGCAATGAGGAGCGTGAGAGGCTCATGTGGTCGCGTCCATGAAGTCTCGGCCAATTGTCCACACTGGGCCAGCGCCCATGACAACGAGCAGGTCCTCGTCCTGTAGGTCTGCTTGAAGAATCGAGACAATGTCTGCAAAGTCAGCCACATGTCGCGCTGGCACACCGCGTTCTTGGAGCCGCTCGACAAGATCCTGTGCGCAGACCTTTTTCTTCTCAGCCTCTGAGTCCCGTACGAAGTAGATCTCTGGGACAATGACTTCGTCAGCAGCCGAGAATGACTCGGCGAACTGATCGAGCAAAAATCTGGTTCTGCTGTGCTGATGTGGCTGGAAGACGCAAATCAACCGTCGTGGATCTTCGGCCGCCCTGAGCGCATGCAGTGTCTTCTCAATCTCGGTGGGATGGTGGCCGTAATCGCTGTATACGATGACCTCGCCTTGTTCGAGTGGCTTGGCGCCGAGGCACTCCATGCGGCGGTCTAGGCCGCGGAATCGCGAGGCGGCGTCGGCTGCGGCATCCCATTCGGTACCAAGTTGATGAGCAAGAATGACTGCTGCTGCTGCATTCAAAGCATTGTGGGCGCCAGGCATGGCATTGGTCCACTGAGTGACCCACATTCCGTCGCGGAGAATGCCGGCCCGGCGGACGGCTGCGTCCCAGGCCACCTGATAGTCCGCCTCTGGATGAAAGCCAAAGGTGCTGACGTGGCAGTTGAGCGGCGGCGTAATACCTTGCCGGCGGGCGCCGTCATGTGCAATCAAGAGCGATCCGCCGTCTTCTGCGGCGGGAAGCAGTTTGGCGAATCCAGCGAATGCTTCAATGATGGCGTCTAGGCTTCCGTACACATCGAGATGATCTTCCTCGAGGTTATTGATGAGGCCGATGGTGGGTCGGTGCTCGTGAAACGAGCGGTTGAACTCGCAGGCTTCGGTGATGAGGATGCCGCCTTCGCCTTCATGGGGCCCGCTCGGGATGGTCGCACCGCCGGTGCGGCTGCCGCCGCCGATCTGTTCGCAGTTGGCTCCAATGATGTAACTCGGGTCCATTTCGGTATCGAGCAGAATCCAGGCGAGCATGGCCGCGGTGGTGCTCTTGCCGTGGGTACCTGCAATGCTGACGCCAAGTCGCTCGGACTGGACCATGCCGAGGGCCTGGGCATATGAGCCGTGGGGGATGCCTTGCTTCTCGGCGTGCTGTAGCGCAGGGTGGTC